>PKTQ01000209.1 GCA_002869085.1 Hyphomicrobiales bacterium
CCGCTAGAGGCGGACAAAACAGATTATCCTTAAAAAGCCTCCGCTCACCCTCCCACCGCCCTTTGGTCACACTCCCTGAGGGCGGTGGGGAGGGGGAGCGGGGCGGGTGGGATCGGCTGAAATCTAACCGAGCAAAGCACCGAAAATCTCGGCGATGAGCTCAAGCTCTTCATGCTCCAGCGGCACCAGTTCCAGCAACAGCACACCCTCGGCAACATAAGTCTCGATCACCCATATGGAGGGCGAGCCGGCTTTCAGGCGGGCGCTGAGCTCGGCGGCGTCCATGCCGGCCTCGGCGGGGTCGATGGCAAGCCGCAGCCGCGATAAAGGCATGCCGGCGGGGTCCTCCGCGATTTGGGCGCTCACCCCCGGCAACCCATCGAGCCGGGGCTGCAGCCAATCCAGCTTCTCTGCCTGTTGCCGCCTCCAGGCTGCGGGCTCGAGGCTCTGGCGGGTCTCGATCGCCGCCATCACGCCGCAGATCGCCTCCTTGCTGGCCTTCATGCCCCGCCCGATGCCCTTTTCCTGGCGGCGCAGCGCATCAATATGGGCCCGGCACCCCACCACCACTCCGGCGGTCGGCGCGGCGAGATATTTCTGCGCGCTGATGAGAATAAGATCGGCGCCGAGTGCCGTCAGCTCTGCGATGCGCATGTCCTGCGCCGCCGCGTCGATGATCGCCGGCACACCGGCTTCATGCGCCGCCGTGATCGCCGCCTTGAGATCAACCGGCGCGCCCCGGGTCAGCCGCGAAGAGACCAGCAGCAGACAGGCGGCGCCGGGCCGGGCCAGCGCTTCGGCCAGAGCCGATATGGGGCATTCCGCCTCGTTGCCGGCCAAGACCACCTGCGCTCCGGAGAGCCGGATCGCCTGGGTGATGGGCTGCCCATAATTGACCGCATGGCCGGCGGGCAGCACCACCTTGTCCGCCAGTCCGGCGGTGTCCGGCAATTGGGCGACCGCGTGCCCATTATCGCCGCACATCGCGGCGGCCACCGCCAGGGTGATGCTGGCGGCGGTGCAATGGGTGACGGCGCCGGCCTCGGCCCCGCTCCAGGCTGCGAGGGCGCCCCCCGCCGCCTGCTGCAACTCTTCGATAATGAAATGATCCCGCAGCGCCGCAGAGGCGATGTCCGCCACATGGGGCGCCGAGCGCGACACCCCGACCGGCGTGAAGGTGCCGGCGGCGTTGATCACGTCGCGCAGCCCGTATCTGGCTTTGAAATCCGGATCGCTCAAGGCACTAGCGCCCGTTGGCCTGCTCGCGGTTCACCGCCCGCCAGCCGATATCGTGGCGGCAGAAACCCTGCGGCCAGTCGATCTGCTCGATGGCCATATAGGCCCGGGTCTGGGCATAGCGCACCGTGTCGCCGAGCGCGGTGACGTTCAGCACCCGGCCGCCATTGGCCAGCAGGCGGCCATTCTCGCGCTTTGTGCCCGCATGGAAAATCTCCACATTCGGGTCGGCCATGGCGGCCTCCAGATTGCGGATTTCGCTGTTGTTCTCATAAGCGCCGGGATAGCCCGTGGTGGCCATCACCACGGTCAGCGCCGGCTCGCTCTTCCACGACAGTTCCCGTCCGGCCAGCTTGCCGTCCGCCACGGCTTTCAGCACCGGCAGCAAGTCGCTGTCCAGCCGCATCATCAGGGCCTGGCATTCCGGGTCGCCGAAGCGGGCATTATATTCGATCAGGCTCGGCCCCTCGGCGGTGATCATCAGGCCGGCGAACAGCACTCCCTTATAGGGCGTACCGGCGGCTTTCATCGCCTCCACCGTCGGCAGGATGATCTCGTCCATCACCCGCTGGCACATGGCCTCGTCCATCACCGGCGCCGGCGAATAGGCGCCCATGCCGCCGGTATTGAGGCCCGTATCCCCGTCGCCGACCCGTTTATGGTCCTGGGCCGTGGCCAGGGGCAGCACTGTCTCGCCGTCGGTGAGGGCGAAGAAGCTGGCTTCCTCGCCGGTCAGATATTCCTCGATCACCACCTCATGGCCCGCCGTCCCGAAAGCGCCGGCGAACATGTCGTCAATGGCGGCGAGCGCCTCCTGTTCCGTCGAGGCCAGAATCACCCCCTTGCCGGCGGCGAGGCCGTCGGCCTTGATCACGATCGGTGCGCCCTGCTCCAGAATATAGGCCTTGGCCGCCTCGGCATTGTCGAAGCTTTCAAACCGGGCGGTGGGGATGTCATATTGCCGGCACAGATCCTTGGTGAAGCGTTTCGAGCTTTCCAGCCGCGCCGCCTCCCGGCCCGGGCCGAACACCGCAATACCGGCTTCCTCCAGCGCATCCGCCAGGCCGTTGGCCAGCGGGGCTTCCGGGCCGATCACCACCAGGTCGATCCCGCGCTCGCGGCAGAACCGGGTCACGGCCCCGTTATCGCCGATCTCGAGCGCCGCGCATTCGGCGACTTCCGCGATGCCGCCATTGCCCGGTGCGCAGATCAGATGGTCCAGTTCAGGGCTACGCGCAATGGCCCAGGCCAGCGCATGCTCGCGCCCGCCCGATCCGATAATCAGAACATTCATGAAAACCCCCGGGGAATGCTTGGCTATTTTGAATCAGGCCGCCACTATAGCAGATTGTGCGCCGCTGGCTTCCCGCTTTGTTGATTTTTCCCCCGCTCGCCGCCGCTTATCCTCAGCTGCCGGTTCTGACCGCCCGCACCCACCATTGCGGCTTCGCATGCGCAAGTTCGGCGGCTGCTGCGTCGGCGGCGGCGGCGTCGGTGAACAGGCCGAAACAAGTGGTCCCCGAGCCGCTCATGCGCGCCAGCCGGCAGCCCGGCAGCGCACCAAGCGCATCAAGCACCCCGCCGATCTGCGGCGCCAGTTGCATCGCCGCCCTTTCGAGGTCGTTGCCGCTCTCCCGAAGCCACAAGGTGAGCTTGTCCGGGGTGAGGGCGGCGGGTAGGGCGGGCAGGGGGGGCGCCGCGCGCTGCTTCTGCCAGTTCAGCGCCCGGAACACCTGCGGCGTCGCCGCCGCGATATGGGGATTGACCAGCACCAGA
>PKTQ01000031.1 GCA_002869085.1 Hyphomicrobiales bacterium
GGGCCTCGGTTTCAGCTTCGGTTTCAGACTCGGTTTCGACCTCGGATGGGCGCGGGGCGGGGTCGACGAAGTGGACCTCCAGATCGTCGTCGAGGGCCATTTGAGGCCCGGACGCGTGTCCGTTCTCGTCTTCGCCCTCGTCTTCGTCCGCGTCTTCGTCCGCGTCTTCCAGGAAAATCTCATCCGGGGAGGGCACATCCTCCTCCGGCAGGGCGGCGTCTTCAAGCTCGTCCAGATCGTCGGGCAGCACAGCCTCTTCAAGCTCGTCCAGATCGCCGGGCAGTACAGCCTCCTCAAGCTCATCGAGCGAGGTCGCCGCGTCCTGGGGACCGGAGCCGGGCAGTTCGGCGGCCGGCAGGTCTTCCAGTTCCCGTTGCTGCCGCGCCTGGGATCCGGATTCTCGCGCCTCCACGGCCTCCTCCAGCGCATCGAGGCGGACAGCCTTGCTTGTGTCCTGGAGCTCAGCGGCCTCGCCGGCTTCGTCCATCACCCGGTCCACATCGCTCTGATCTCTCAGATCCTGCTCCGTCGGGCTCTGGCCGGCCTTGCTCTTCTCCTCCGCCTGGTCGGTTTTCGACCAGCCTTCCACATCCCAGATTTCGGACATGGCATGGATGCGGTCCTCGAGCGATTTCAGCGCGCCGATCACCTTGCTGGTGCGCTGGCCGGTCAGGTCCTGGAACGAACAGGCGGTGTAGATGCGGGTCGCCAGCCCATCCAGCGTGTCGCACATATCCGCATCGATGCCGTCCTCGCGCATGATCCAGGCGGCTTCCTGCACCTGCTCGGCGGCTTCAAGGATGCTCGATGTGGCCTGTTCGGTTTCGCTGACGATGGAGTCGAGCTCACCCGAGGCGATCAGAATCTGGCTTTCGCCTTCGCCATCCGGGTTCATGGCGGCAATTTCATGCTTGGTATGGGAGATCGCCTCGGCCATCTCCTTCAGATCGATGCGGACGCGGTCAAGATCGGCATCCGCCGCCGGCTGGGCCATGCGGCTGGTGAGCCGCTCGATCGCCGCCAGCACCTCTTCGGTGTCGGCGTGCCGGTTACGGCGGGCATATTCCTTCAGGAACCAGCGCCCGCGAATGGTTTCCATCACCGCGGATTCGATGGTCTGAAAATCCAGATCTCTAATTTCGGCGGAGCGCGAATCCGGCTCCTCTATGAGTGCAACAGCTGTGTTCGTTGTCATGCAACAACCCCGACTTGCCCGACAATATGAATGCAAAACTCATGTACCAATCCGGAACAGTGTCTTAAAGAATGGTTTACCAAGGTTTAACGCGGCGCATTTCCCCACAGGCCGGGCGGGGGCGGGTGCATCAGCGATCCGTCATATTGGAACGGATCGGCGCGGTCTTTTGCCAGCAGCAGCGGCCCGTCGAGATCCACATAGGCAGCGAGCGGGGCGAGCAGGAAGGCCGGCGCCATGGCCAGCGAGGTGCCGACCATGCAGCCGATCATGATGGTGAAACCCTGGCGGCGGGCGGCTTCGGCCAAAGCGAGGGCGCCGGTCAGGCCGCCGGCCTTGTCGAGCTTGATATTGACCGCATCATAACGCCCGGCCAGAGCGGCGAGATCAGCGGACTGGTGCACGGACTCATCGGCGCAGACCGGCACTTTGCGGGGAATATCGGCCAGGGCGGCATCGCGGCCGGCGGGCAGGGGCTGCTCAATCAGCTCGATTCCGGTTTCGGCGGCAACCTCCAGCAGGGCAGGCAGATCATCTTCGCGCCAGGCTTCATTGGCGTCGGCGATCAGCCGGGCCTCCGGTACCGCGGCGCGCACGGCGCAGAGGCGCTCAGTGTCGCCGGCCCCGCCCAGCTTCAGTTTCAACAGGGGGCGGGCGGCGCGGCGGGCGGCGCGGGCCATGTCGTCCGGGGCGCCAAGGCTGATCGTGTAAGCGGTGAGCACAGGCTGCGGCGGCGCGAGGCCGGCCAGCTTCCACACCGGCTGGCCGCTCTTGCGGGCTTCGAGCTCCCACAGGGCGCAGTCGAGGGCATTCAGCGCCGCGCCCGGCGCCAGGCGCCGGGCAAGATCGGCCCGGGTCAGCCGCCCGCCCTCCATCTGCGCGGCAAGGGCGCGGATGGCTTCCAGCACCCCGTCCAAAGTTTCGCCATATCTGGCATAGGGCACGCATTCGCCCCGGCCCTGATGGGCGCCATCGGTGATGGTTGCGGTGATGGTCTCGGCGGCGGATTTGCTGCCGCGCGAAATGGTGAAGCGCGTCCGCAGCGGCCAGGACGAGGGCTGTGCGCTCAGCCGCATGGCCCGGCGCCGGCGTCAGTCATCGCCGATGCGGCCGCTGGCATGGGCCAGCATCAGATAAACCTTGCCGGTCTCGGAGGTGAGATAGGTCTCGACCAGCATGTCCTCACGGTCGCTGTCGGAGGCCGATTCCAGCAGATTCTCGAAATCGTGGATATAATTGTCCACATCCTGCCGGAATGGCGGCTCGTGCTGATATTTATGGGCGATCTCGTCAAAAATGCGTTGTCCGCGCAGAGTATAGATTTTCCGGTTGAACACATTCGGCTCGCCGCTGCGGTAGCGATGCCACAATTCGGCCGGGGCATGATGATCGAGCGCCCGCGAAAGATCGACCGACAGGGAATTCAAGGTGCCGGGAGTGGTGGTGGTTTGACCACCACCGGTGCCGGGCAGCCGCGGCGCCCGGGCGGGCTCTGGGGGCTCGCTGTCCTGCGCTCCGGCAACCTCGCGGGCCGAGACATCGTTGAACGAATCCGAGAAATCGTCTTCCTGGCGTTTTTGCGGCGGCTTGAAGCGGCCGGGCTGGTCCTCGGTCGTGGAGGCGGCGGCCAGCAGGTCGGGCAGGGACCATTTGCTGCTGCGCTGCGGCGGAGCCTCGCCGGCAATGGCTGAGGATATCTTGCGGGCGATGCCGGCGCTGCGCCCGTCGCGCCCTGGCTTGGGCGGGCTGGAACTGCCCACCTGCAGGGAGGCGAGCGATTTGATGCGCGGGGCGGAATTGCGGCTCGGCTCGGAGGGCTCGAAAGTGTCGTCGAGCATGCCCTTGCCGCGCACGATCTCGTTCAGGGTTTCCAGCGCCCCGATCTCGTCGGCGACCGCTTGGCGCAGGGCGGCGGCGTTTTTCCTGGTTTCCTCGGGCAGGTTCATCACCGAGGCATTGAGCTCGTGGCGCGATTTTTCCAGCTCGGCGGCCATGTCCCGCACCGCGCTGCGCAGACCGGTGCGGGTTTCTTCCAGATTGCTGGCCAGGCTGCGCACGGTCTTGTGCAGATCCTGGGTGGTGGCGGCGAAACGCTGACCGGCCTGTTCCAGATTGCCGGACAGATCCCGAGAGACATGTTCGTAGTTCTTCTGGAAGTCATTGATCGAGCGGGCGGTCTCTTTATTGGCCTCCTGGCGCATTTTTTCCAGTTCGCCGATGGCGGCCTTGGCCGAATGGGCGGCGTTCTGGGCCAGATTCTTGCCGACTTCGCGGGCGCGGTTTTCCGCTCCGGTGAGGGCATCGTCGACAATGGTCGAGTAGGTCCGCATCAGGGCGTCGATATCCTCGGATTTGCGCATCAGAAGCTCGGCCAGTCCGGACAGCTTGTCGTGGCGCTGTTTCAGAACCTCGTCAATATCGAGATTGGCGGTCTTCAGGGCCTGGGCGGCCGAATTCAGCCCCTCGGCCTGATCGTTGAACTGGGAGGCGGTTTCCTTGATTTCCTTCAGCACACCGCCGGCGAGCGACTTCATCTCATTGGCCTGGGCGGTCATGTGGTTGAGGGTGCCGGCGGTTTTTTCCGATACCAGTTCGGCGGCCTCATGCAGGCCGTTGGCATGCTGGGTCAGGCGCTTGTCGAGCGCATTGAGGTTCTTGGCGGCGCCCTCCACGAGAGTGTGCAGATTGCTGCTTTCCTCGCGCAGGCGGTCGATGGTCGGCTCGATCTCATGGCCCAGGGTCTGGCCGGCGCTGGAAATGGAGCGGCGCTCGGCCTGCAGGGATTCAAGCATCGTCTTGACCCGGTTTTCGCTGTCGGCATAAGCCTGCTCGAGGGCGGTGATCTCGCTATGGACCAGGGCTTCGAGCTCGCTTGCGCGGCCGAGCGCCCGCTCGACGCCTTCATTCATGGCGGCGACCTCGCGGCGGATCGACTGGCCGATCGAGCTGATCGCCTCGCTGGCGAAGCCCTCGGGCATGGTGAGCTGAATCGAAGCCCGCGCCATGGCGTGGGACATCAGCCGCAATTCCTGGGAGCGGCGGATCATCATCGCCATCAGCCACACCGCCGGAACCGGCAGCACGAAAGCGGCGATCAGGGTGATGGCCGAAGGGGTGTTGAACAGAACCGAGAAGCTCTCCGCTTCGATCAGCTTGGGGCCGTAATAGCCCCAGACATAGGCGATACCCAGGGCCAGCCAGATGATGGACAGCACGAAGGCCATCAGATAGGCGGTCATCGGCGGGCGCTTGCGCAGATCGCGCATCAGGCCGCTGGCATTGGGCAGGTTCTGATTGGCCGGGGAATAGGGTCCGTCCGCTTCGATTTTCGGCTCCGGCCGGGGCTCGTCTCTGCCGACCTTGCGGTCGATATGGATCACCCCGTCGTCATCGGATTGGGCTTCGCCCTGCTTGAGTGGCGGCGGCTTGATCTGGGCGCGTCCCGGCGCCTCGGAAAGCTTCTTCTGGGTTTCAGTCAGTTCGACCTGTTTCTTGTCGGACTGATCCTCTTCACCGGTCTCGGTTTCTGGCTTATCGGCTGGTTTTGATGAGCTGTCCTGGACCATTGCTACTCGTCCGTTCTCCCATAAAGGGCGCGCGACCATCTTACTCGGTCTTGGGCTGCACGCTCATGAACTTCGCCCGTTTGTACCATAAAACGCGGCAAGTACCATGTTTTCTTTCCTTGGATGAACATTCAGCCTATCATGATTTCAACCGGGTGAGGGGCTAAAATGGCAAGCGAAACACCATCACAGGCGGACGGAGCAAGCGCAGCGGGCGGCGGGGCGCAGCCCACCAAGATCCAGCTGGCCTATCTGAAACGCGGGCTCGGCCAGCCGGGCGGCAAGCTGCCGCTATTCGACGGAGAGGGCCGGGCGATCAGCCCGCAGACGGTACGCGCCTGCATCACCCATGGCTGGGCCGAGCCGTGGTTTGCCAACCCCCTGAAACGGGACTGGCTGGTCTGCCGGTTGACAGAAAATGGACGAAAATTGTTCACCGGCCAAAAATAGCCATATTTAACCTGATGTTATCCTCCTGCTGATAAATTAGGCACAGATTGAGGGCGCCCTTATCAACCCGACAGAAAGGGCGGCGATACTGGAGGATGCAATATGGGCATGGCTGCAAATCTCTATAAGACACCGATGACAGATCAGGTCTCAGGCTTTGATCTCGATGGCGGCGCGGCGGAAGACCGGCCGGTCGATCTGGTGCATCTGTCACGCTTTACCATGGGCAATCGGGATTTGGAGCGCGAGGTGCTGTCCTTGTTCCGCAAGCAATCGGCGCTGTTCATCGACCGCATGCGCCAGGCCGAGGACGACCAGGCCTGGAGGGAAGCGGCCCATACCATGAAAGGCTCGGCGCGCGGCATCGGCGCCTGGGCGGTCGGGGATGCGGCGCAGGACGCCGAGCAGCTCACCGGTGAAAGCCGGCTGCAATTCGGCGCTGCCGCCATTGCCAAAATCGACCGGACCTTCAAGGAGGCCTGCCAGTTTATCGACGGAATTCTGTAAAACGCCGCCCGCCCCTCGGCCTTGCCGGCAGGTGAGGCCGCATGATAAGCCGCCAGTCCCGATTGGGGCTGGCGGTTTGTTTTTGTTTCGACTATAGAGACGGCTTTACAGCGTTTATGGGCGAGCATACGGGCAGCGGATCATGCCGAAAATCATATTCATCGAGGCCAATGGAACCCGGCATGAGGTCGAGGGCATCACCGGCCAGACAGTCATGGAAGCGGCGATCAAACATGATGTGCCGGGCATTCCCGGCGAATGCGGCGGGGCTTGCTCCTGCGCCACATGCCATGTCTATGTGGACCCGGACTGGGCCGGCAAGACCGGGACAACTTCCGAAACCGAAGACGATATGCTCGATTTCGCCTTCGATGTGCGCACCAATAGCCGCCTGAGCTGCCAGATCAAGATCACCGATGCGCTGGACGGGCTGGTGCTGCGGGTGCCGAAAGAGCAATTCTAGCGCATTTTGCGTTCAGAATGATTGAGAAACATTCCAATCTTTTAATTTGCCGCCGATTGCCTATGTTAGGCCGATGAGCAAAGAAATCATCACGACGGATGCCGTCATTGTCGGAGCCGGCCCGGTTGGCCTGTTCGCGATATTCCAACTGGGCCTGGTGGATATTAAATGCCATGTGGTCGATATTCTGGATCGCCCCGGCGGGCAATGCGCCGAGCTCTATCCGGAAAAACCGATCTATGACATTCCCGGCTATCCGGAAATCACCGGCCAGGCGCTGACCGACAATCTGCTGGCCCAGGCGGCGCCCTTCGCGCCGGTGTTCCATCATGGCCAGATGGTCGAAGGGCTGCGACGCCTCGATGATGGCCGGTTCGAGCTGGCGACCAATGGCGGGCTGGTGTTCCACACCAAGGTGCTGGTGATCGCGGCCGGGGGCGGCAGCTTCATGCCCAAGCGCCCGCCATTCCGCAACATCGAAAGCTTCGAGCAGAGCAGCGTGTTTTACGCGGTGCGGCGGATCGAGGACTTCAGGGAGCGCAATGTGGTGATCGCCGGCGGCGGCGACAGCGCGCTTGACTGGACCCTCAATCTGGAGCCGGTGGCGTCGCGGGTGACGCTGATCCACCGGCGCGACAAGTTCCGGGCGGCGCCGGATTCGGTGGCCAAGATGCAGGCGCTGGCCAAAGCCGGGCGCATCGATTTTCGCATGGGGCAGATCATGGAACTGCACGGCGAGGACGGCCGGCTCAGAGCCTTGAGCGGGCGCGGCGCGGACGGGGCGGCTTTCGAGCTCGAAGCCGAGCGGCTGCTGCCGTTTTTCGGCCTGACCATGAAACTCGGCCCGCTGGCGGAATGGGGTCTCAACCTGAATGAGAACCTGATCCCGGTGAATACGGAAAATTTCGAGACCAGCGAGGCGGGCATTTTCTCGATCGGCGACATCAATACCTATCCCGGCAAGCTGAAGCTGATCCTGTCCGGTTTCCACGAAGCGGCGCTGATGGCCCAGGCGGCGTTCCGCATCGTGCATCCTGAGGAAAAAATGGTGTTTCAGTACACCACTTCAAGCACGAAACTGAAACAGAAGCTCGGGGTCGGCTGAGCGCTATTCCTGTAGCCTGACATGTAAGATCGAGGTCCGGCAACGGCATCGGTGCGGCTGTTGCAGTCTTGAATCGTTTGAAATTACTTTGCTTGACCAATGGGTTATCGATTCTTAGAATTTGAATCGTCTATTGATTCATATCCACTGAGAGAAGTTACCATGAAGAAGATTCTTGCCGCGGCCATGATTTCCTTTGTGTTTGCCGGCGGTGTCGGTTCGGCCTTTGCCGACATCCAGGACAAGGCGCAATCCTTTGACCCCAATGCCACATCCTTCAAGGTCAGTCTGCTGGTTCCGTCCCTGCAGGGGCTGAGCGGCCGCAAAGAGGGCTCGCCGGTGATCAAGGTCTGCAATGACAGCAAAATGGCCTGCATGCCGGGCGATATTTGCTGCTCGACCAACAAGGCCTGCCCGTCCGATGGCGTCTGCCCCTGATGGCAGGCACGCCCGGCGCTGATCGGGCCATGGGATTTTGAACAGCATCAGGCGCCCTGAATCTCAGGGCGCCTTTTTACCAGGAGATGATGACGCGATGGCTGATCTGCCGGACAAGGAGCGGCCAGACCCCAAGGGCGTGACGGCCCGCCCCGAGGCGGACCCGTCCGCTTCCGGGCATGTTCTCTTCCGCAAATGCGCCGCCTGCGGCAGCAGCGACATGGCGCCCGAGACGGATTTCGCCGATAGCGGGGCGGCGGGCATCACCGATCGCGGGCAGATTTACCTCTGCCCCGATTGCGGGGCTAGGGCGCCGATCCGCCAGCCCGAGGCGGTGTTTGCGGGCGCGGTGCTTTCGCTGTTCTGGGCGGCGATCGGCTATTGGGCCTTCACCCAGGGGCCGCTGTGGTATGGGCGCCACTTCCCCATCTTCATCGACAAGGGGTTTGATCTTTATCTGCTGATGGATGCGGGGGCGCTGCTGTTTTACACGCTGCTGCTGGCGCTGAGCGGGTGGATGATCTGGCAGGATCTGGTGCAGCCGGTGCTGATCCGGCTCGGCCATCCGGCGAGCAGGGAAAGCCGGACGCTCACCCCAGGCGAACAGGCGCATCGGCGCGGAAGCCGGCGCGGGGCGGTGCTGGATTTCTTCGTCTATTCGCTGCTGGCCTGGGCGCCGCTGATCGGGCTGATGCTGCTGCTCGAGTGGTTCGGGGTCGATCTGCACGGGGAGGCGGGCCAGTTCATCATGATGGCGTTGGCGTTCGGCGGCATCATGACCCTGGGGCGCCTGAGACCGCTGATCTTCTTCGGGATGGTGTTGTGGCTGGCGGTTTTTGTCGCCATTGTCTTTTGGGCGGGGTAGTATCCGCCGCCAGCCCCCGCGGAGCCGCTCCATGAAGAGTTTCTATCACGATCATATCCTGCCCTATCTGGTGCATCATGTCTGCGTGCATGAGAAATTCGGCGATGAGCGGCGCAAGGTGGTGCCGCGGGCGCGGGGCGTGGTGGTGGAGTTCGGCATGGGCTCGGGGCTGAACCTGCCTTTCTACGAGGCCTCCGAAGTGGTTTCGGTGACCGGGATCGACCCGTCGGCGCAATTGGCGCAAAAGGCGGCGGCGCGCATGGGCCAGGCGGATTTTCCGGTGCGGATGCTGACCGGCTCGGCGGAAAAGCTGCCGCTGGAGGACGCAAGCGTCGACAGCGTGCTCAGCACCTTCACCCTGTGCACCATTCCGGATCTCGCGGCGGCTCTGGCCGAGGCGCGCCGGGTGCTGAAACCGGACGGGGCGCTGATTTTCTGCGAGCATGGGCTGGCGGAGGATGTGTCGGTGGCCAGATGGCAGAACCGGCTCAATCCGATCTGGAAGCCGTTTGCCGGCGGCTGTCACCTCAATCGGGACATTCCGGCGCTGATCCGGGCGGCAGGGTTCGAAATCACCGAGCTCGACAGCAGCTATATGGAGGACACGCCGGGGATCGGCGGCTATCTCTATCGCGGCCTCGCCCGACCGGGCTGACATGGTTCCCGGGCGGCCTGGGCCGGTGCGGGGGCGGGTCAGTCGTAATAATCGGGCACGAAGGTCTGGTCGCTGAAGGGCGGGCGCACATAGCCCTTGCTCGATTGGCGCGGCGGCAGTTCGATGGTCTCGGGGGTCAGATCCTCATAGGGGATCATGCTCAGCAGGTGGCGGATGCAGTTCAGCCGGGCGCGTTTCTTCACATCGGCCTCGACCACATACCAGGGCGCCTGCTTGATGTCGGTATGGTCGAACATCTCGTCCTTGGCGCGGGAATATTCCGCCCAGCGCTGGCGCGATTCCAGATCCATCGGTGAGAGTTTCCAGCGTTTGGTCGGGGTCTCCAGCCGGGCCTGGAAGCGCTGTTCCTGAACCTCGTCGCTGATCGAAAACCAGTATTTGATCAGGATCGTGCCTTCGCGCACCAGCATGCGCTCAAACTGGGGGCAGGAGCGCAGAAATTCCTGATATTCCTCCCTGGTGCAGAAGCCCATCACATGCTCGACACCGGCGCGGTTGTACCAGGAGCGGTCAAACAGCACCATTTCACCGGCGGCCGGCAGATGGGGGACGTAACGCTGGAAATACCACTGGGTCTTTTCGCGTTCGGTGGGCGTGCCGAGCGCCACCACGCGGCAGATGCGCGGGTTGAGCACCTGGGTGATGCGCTTGATCACACCGCCCTTGCCGGCGGCGTCGCGGCCCTCGAACAGCACCACGACCTTCAGGTCCTTCGCCTTGATCCATTCCTGAAGCTTAACCAGCTCGATCTGCAGCCGCTCCAACTCTTTCAGATAGAATTTATTATCCATCTTTTTGATCTTGGTCGGTATTTTCTCTTCGCTCGGCATGATCTCCCCCCGGTTCCACCCTGACATGCGGCTGACTTTACTCTGCGGGCAGAGCTATTTAAAGGCCAAATATCAGATATTCCGCATGGATGGGGGCCGGGCTCAGATTGTGCCGCCAAGGCGCCGGTACACCACATTCATGATTTCATAGGGGCGGCTGCTGACCTTGGTCAGAACCGTGCTCATGGTTCCGCCGTCACCGGTGCGGATCACCAGGCGGTTGTGTTTGGGTTTATCGCTGCCGGATTTGTAATAGGTCGTCGACATGTCGAAGCGGTTGCCGGTTCCGGTGCCGGAGATGGCGACATTGTCCGGGCCCAGATTGCCGAAATCCCGGCCGACATAACGGCCGGTGGCCTTGTCATAGGCGATATAGGAGGTGCGGTTGACCCGCATCAACAGGCTTTTGCAGCGCATCGATTGCTTGATGACGCGTCCGCCTTCCAGCCAGACCGCGTTCATGGTGCATTTGACCTTGGCCCTCGGAAAGCTCCGGGCCGGGCGAATCTTGCCCTTGCCTTCCCACTCGCCGATGAGTTGGGCGAGGTCGCGGTTCATCTTGTCCGGGCTTTTCATGCCGGCGACGATTTTTGCCGAGACCTGATCGGCGGCGGCCGGGCCGGGTGTGCCGAATATCAGGGCGGCCAGCGACAAAACCGCCATGGACAGGGGATAGGTTCTCATCAGGGCTCTCCTCGAACATTGCTGCTGCGGACGCGGGCAAAGCCGCTGGGTGACTTCTGGACCAGCAACCGGGCTGAAATATGGCGGCAGGCTATTTCGGGGCGGTTTTGCCCGAACGTGAGGAGATCAGGGTGCCGACCATGGCCTTCAGTCCCGGCGGCTTGACGGCGTGGAACGGCATCGGCCGGCACACCTGCATGGCGGCCAGTCCGATCCGCGCGGTCATGGTGCCGTTGAGCACCCCCTCGCCGAGCCGGGATGAGATGCGGCTGGCCAGGCTGTGGCCAAGCAGTTGCTGCAGCATGTCGTCGCCGAGCGCGATGCCGCCGGTTAATGTAAGATGTGTCAACACCATGCGGGCCAGGCGCAGTAGGCCGATCAGGCCGGGGCGGCCGCCATAAAGCTCGGCCAGGGCGCGCATCAGGCGCAGATTAATGGCGGCGACAAAGCTGATATCCACCAGGGCCGAGGGGCTGACGGCGGTGAGAATGGAGACCCGCTTGGCGGCGCCGGCGATCAGGGCTTTGGCCTCGCTGTCGAGCGGGCGCATCAATTCACGCTCGGCCAGGGCCAGCCGGTCCGGCGCATCGAGAATATCGCCGTCATGCTCGGCCAGGCGGCCGATGGCCCAGGCCAGATCGCCGCGTCCCCGATAGAGGGCGGTCAGTTCCGCCTGGCCGGCGAGGGCGAGGTCGGCGTCACCCGTGTGCAGGGCCAGGTCAATGTTTTTGCCGATATGAGTGATGCGGCGCTGGCGCAGCAGCGCGGCCAGTTCGCGCGCCGCCAGCATGGCGGCGGCCAGCCCGGCCAGCACCGTCAGGCCGAGCCCGGCCCAGCCGAGCCAGGCATGGCGGGCAAACAGGGATTCGATGATCGAAGTCAGGGCAAGGCCGACGCCGAGACTGAGCAGGGCCATGAGCGCCGAGATGAAAATCAGCCCCCAGGAGCCACGCCGGTGGCGGCGGCCCAGCCCGGGCCGGGGGGCCAGCGGCGGGGCATCGGCGGCCTCTTGTTCGGGGAAGGGGGTTTCGTGCACGCTCCCGGGCCGGCCGGCTACGGAATCGGCGGTTTCCGGATCGATCCGGAAGGCGGCGGGCTTGCGGGTCTGGCCGGTGGGTCGGGTCATGTCAGCCGGTCTCCGAGCAGAAATTCCAGCACCCGGTCGAGGCGGATATGAGGCAGGACCGGCTCAGCGGTGCCCGGTTCGGGCCGGGGCGGGCGGAAGCGGACAAAACGCAGATGCTCGGCGCCGGTGCGGGCAGGGTCCAGAATGTCTTCCGGGGTCTCCGGCAGGTCGCCGGGGAAGATCGCCAGTTCCTCCTTGCCGTCGAAAACCTCGCCGTCGAGGCTCTGGCCGGCTTCGGGAATGCCGGCAATGCAATCGAGGCTGACGCCGTCCGATGTCACCCGGGCCTCGCGGGTGGCGCGCACCGCCGCCAGGGCCAGGCTTTCGATGGCCGCATCAGCCGCCCGGGCGCGCTGCATGGCCTGACGGGTCAATAGGGCGAGGATGTTTTGCAGGCGGTCATGGCTAGTGTGGTGCAGATGGTCGGCCTTGGTGGCGGCAAACAGGATGCGGTCGATGCGACGGGCCAGGATGCTCGACAGCCAGCTATTGCGTCCGGGGCGGAAGCTGAGCAGGATGTCGGTCAGCGCGGTTTGCAGGTCCGCCACCGCCTCGGGGCCGGCATTGAGCGCGGCCAGAGCGTCCACCAGCACGATCTGACGGTCGAGCCTGGCAAAATGATGGCGGAAAAACGGTTTGACCACATGGGTCTTATAGGCCTCGAAGCGCCGCTCCATCATGGCATAGAGCGAGCCTTTGGGCGCGGTATCGCCGCCCTCCATGTCGAGCGGGGCGAAGGTCAGGGCCGGCGAGCCCTCCAGTTCACCCGGCATCAGAAACCGCCCCGGCGGCAGGGCGGAGAGCGATATCTTCTCGTCGCGGCAGGATTTCAGATAGGCGGTGAAGGCCCGGGCCAGTTGCCGGGCGGCTGATTCATCCTCGGCCATGTCCGGGCTGAATTCGCCGGTCAGGCTCAGCCAGTCGGCAGCCAGGGCCTGCCTGGTGTCGGAGCGGGCCTGAGTGATCATCTGCCGCGACCATTCAGCGTAGCTCAGGCGCAGCAGCGGCAGGTCCAGCAGCCATTCGCCGGGATAGTCAACCAGGTCGATATTGAGTTTGGAATGGCCGAGCCGGCTGCCGAGCCAGCCCTGGGGCTCGAATTCGACGGTCAGGCGCAGCTGGCTGATGCGCCTGGTGCCGCGCGGCCAGTGGCGGTCCGGGCCGGTCAGGGCCTGAAGATGGTTTTCATAGGCGAAACGGGGAATATCGTCATCGGGCTGCGGCTGCAGATAGGCCCGGCGGATGCGCCCTTCCGCGAGGGCCGAAAAAGCCGGCAGGCGGCCGCCATGCAGCATATTGTTCACCAGAGCGGTGATGAACACGGTCTTGCCCGAGCGGGACAGGCCGGTGACGCCGAGCCTGATGGTCGGCTGCACCAGATCGCGGGTGTAGTCGGCCAGGCTGCCAAGCGCGCCCAGCGCGCCATCGGTGAGCGTGCTCAATTTCAATCCGGCAATCCTTTCCTGATCAACAGGTAGGGTCCGGCCCCGGGCGGGACAAGGGCGGGGCGGCGCGGTTTCATGCCTTGCCGCGGGACTGCAGGGCTTTGGGGGTGATGAAATCAATAAGATGCCCGGAGCGGGGGGCGATTTCGCTCCAGTCGGCGCTGTCGAAATCAAGCACCGCCAGGCCGGCGGTGGGGAAATGCGACCACAGGGACTGCCATAATTTGCGCTC
Organism: Hyphomicrobiales bacterium; assembly: GCA_002869085.1. Classification (GTDB taxonomy): domain Bacteria; phylum Pseudomonadota; class Alphaproteobacteria; order Rhizobiales; family BM303; genus BM303. The sequence goes on from PKTQ01000031.1 coordinate 13,583, forward strand.
GCCGGAGCCGGTGAGCAGGACCGCCAGTTCCTGGGTGGCCGGGTTATGGCCGACGCTCATCAATTGGCGGCAGCGGGACGGCATGGCGTGGATCAGCTCCAACATCGCTCTCGGCTCGGCGTGATAGAGGCTGTCATTCATGAAGGCCTCCATGGGGCCGGGCAGTTGCGGCTCGATGATCTCCAGGGTCTCGCGGGTGCGTCTTGCCGGCGAGCACAGCACACAGGTCGGCTGATAGCCGGAGGCGGCCATATACTCGCCGATCAGGGGGGCGGTGTTCCAGCCGCGCGGCGCCAGCGGGCGGTCGAAATCCTTCAGGGCCGGTTCGTTCCAGCTCGATTTGGCGTGCCGCAGCAGATAGAGTCTCAGCATGGTCTCATGGGGCCTTGCCCGTTGATCCGGTGTTCAGCGAGGTTGCCGAAAAGCCGGGGCTTTTGCAAGCAAAGAGGCGGGGGGGAAGATGTGCGCGCGGCGCGGGGGACCGGGCCTGACCCTAGAACGGGAACATGTTGTTCATCACCGACAAGGGGCGCGAGACATTGCGGTTCATATTGTTCAGGTCCAAATGCATGCCGCTGACATTGGCGGTCAGAACGCCCATCTTCTTGTTCATGGACGCCATCTGCAGATCGATGGCCTGCATATGCCGCATATATTTCATCTGGCGGCTCATATCGGTCATCTTGACGCTGATATTCTTCATGTTGCGGATATAGTCCATCTTGGCGTTCACCGCTTCAAGATTGCCGGACATGGAGCGCACATGAATGGTCATGGTATTGATATTGCCTGACATTTCACGGATATTGCCGGACAGCTTCTGCATGTGATTGGCCAGCACCGACATGTGCAGGCCCATATTGGGGTCGAATTTCTCGGCAATGCGCTGCATGTCCTGCGAGAGGCTGAACACCAGATAGAAGCCATAGGCCAATAACAGCATCAGGGCGACCATGCCGGGATAAATGATCATCTCCCAGCGCCGGGCGGCCCGCTCGAACGAGCGGAAGAACTGCTCCGCGGCGGTCAGGGTGACCGCAACTGAGCAATCGGGATCTTCCTCGACTACCTTGGCGATATTCTCGCCGGCCCGGGCAGGGCTGTCGTCTGACCGCTGGCTCATTCCATTCCCCATTGTTCTGCAAAATCTTGTTCTGCAAAATCTTATGATTTCAGGCCTTGTCCGGCCCGTTAGAAACCACTCCCATGAGGCTTAAGTAGCATATTTTGGCAGATTTAGGAAAGCTCTAAGCGGCAAAACATGGCTTTATAGTGAAAGTTTACCGGTCGTGCCGCGCCCCGGGCGCCCCCATGGCGGGGCGGGTGCCGGATCGGCCGGTAATTCTTGCCGCCCCGGGCGCAAGATTGACCGAAACATGGTTAACCAGACCTTACCAATTCGGATAACACCTTGAAAAATATGCACCTTGCAAACTGGTCCTGATCTTGCACAGCATTTGGCGGATTTAGTGCCGGTACTTGCCGGGGATAGAGAGTCAAGGAGAGCAGAATGGGTATTTTTGGCGCCATGATCACGGCGGTCAGCGGATTGAGAGCGGAATCCTCCGCGCTTGAGCATATATCCGACAATATCGCCAATACGCGAACCGCCGGGTTCAAACGCACGGAAACGTCGTTCTCGAATCTGATCATCAATTCGGAACCGCGCAATCTGCGCGGCGGCGGCGTCACCGGCTATTCGCGCTCGACGAACCAGATTCAGGGCGATGTGCAAAGCTCGGATATCAGCACCTATATGGCCATCAAGGGCGATGGATATTTCATGGTGGAAGAGCGGGTCAGCGATTCCGACGGCCAGCCGGTGTTCCTCAATGTGGACCGCTATACAAGGCGCGGCGATTTCGACCTGGACAAGAACGGCTATCTGGTCAACGGGGCCGGCTATTATCTGAAAGGCCTGGCCATTGACCCGACCACCGGCAATCCGTCCGGTTCGCAGGCCGAGCCGATCAAGGTCAATAACGACTTCCTCCCCGCCAGGGCCTCGACCCAGATCACCTATAAGGCAAATCTGGCCTCGACGCCGAAAACCGCCAATTACGACGAAGGCGTGGCCAATAGTGAGCTTTTGGATCCGAGCGCTTTTGCCTCCGATCCAACCGTTTCCGGCACCGGCACCATAGCCGCCTCCGATCAGGAGCTGTTTCTGAACAGTTCCGTGTCGGGCGGGGCGATCACGCTTTATGACTCCACCGGCGCGCCGGTGAATGTGCAGATCCGCTGGGCCAAGATCGACAGCGTGAACAATGGCGGTACCGATACCTGGGAAGCCTTTTATCTGACCGACGGCAACGCCACCGGGGCCGCCACCGCCTGGCAGAATATGGGCCAGACCTACACATTCGGCGCCAATGGTCAGCTCAGCCCGGCGGTCTCTTCGGTCGATGTGACCAATCTGACGGTCAATGGCACTAATCTGGGCACCATCCGGCTGAATCACGGCTCGAATTCCCTGACCCAGTTCGCCGATTCCAACGGCGTGTCGAAAGTGACCGACATTTCCCAGGACGGCTATGCCTCGGGCGAGCTGTCCGCTGTGGGCATCTCTTCCGATGGCCGGGTGGTGGGCACTTACACCAATGGCCAGTCGCTCGAGCTGTATGAGGTGCAATTGGTCAGTTTCAACGCCGATGAATCGCTGCAGAAACTGAGCGGCGGCGCCTATGCCGAGACCCGGGATTCCGGCTCGGCCATTCTGGGCGCCCAGGGCGCGGTGGTCGGCCAGGCGCTGGAAGGCTCCAATGCGGACATCGCCGACGAGTTCACCAAGCTGATCGTGACCCAGCAGGCCTATGCGGCCGGCACGCGCATCGTCACCACCAGCGACGACATGCTGAAAGAGGCGCTGGCCATGAAGAGATAGGCTGAATTCCTGATCGCCCGGCCCGTCCCGGCTCATGTCTGACACCGCCGCATCATGGCGGGGCGCATGAACCGGGGCGGGGGGCGATCGGGGATGTGAGGCGCAACTCCGGCGGGTCCGCCCGCCGGAACTGAAGGAACGAGTTACATGGGTATGACATCGGCGCTTTCGACCGCCATTATGGGGTTGAATCTCAGCAAGGCCGGCCTTGAGCTGGTCTCGCGCAATGTGGCCAATGCCGGCACGGACGGTTATACCCGCAAATCCCTGGTGCAGGAGAATCTGGCCGCCCAGGGCGCCGGCATCGGCGTGCGCCAGGTCACCGTCACCCGCGAGGTCGACAGTTTTCTGCGCACCCAGCTTCAGACCGAGCTCAGCATTGCCGGACAGAGCCATGTGGAGGCGGAATTCATGCAGCGCCTCGACCTGCTCTATGGCCAGCCGGGCTCCAGCTCGTCGCTGGACACCCGCGTCAATGCCTTTACCAATGCGTTGCAGGAACTGGCCTCGGCGCCGGAAGTGGAGGTCAATCGCGACGCGGTGCTGGCCCAGGCCGATCAATTGGCCAATCAGATCAATACGCTGAGCCAGAACATCCAGCAGATGCGCCAGGATGCGGAATCCGGCATTGCCCAGGCGGTGTCGGATGCGAACGAAATCCTGCAGGAAATCTCCGATCTCAATACGAGCATTCAGGCGCAATGGCAGTCCACCTCCGGATCAGGCGATCTGGAAGACCGGCGCGATGCGCTGATCTACCGGTTGTCGGAACTGATCGATGTCAATGTGTCCGAGGGCGAGCGCGGCGCGATGCGGGTGTTCACCAGCAATGGCGATTTGCTGGTCGATGCCGAAGCCAGCCGGCTCAGCTTTGACGAACATGGCAGCATCGGCCCGCAGTCTGAGTTCAGCAATCTGGAATCGGAGCGCGGGGTCGGCACCATCGTGCTGACCTCCTCGAACGGGGGCACGGTTGATATCGTCAAGGGGCGCCAGCAGAGCTTTTCCGGCCAGATCGCCGGCTATCTGACCATGCGCGACGAGATTCTGGTGGAGGCGCAGGCGCAGCTCGATGAGCTGGCCCATGGGCTGGCGCTGGCCCTGTCGAGCAAGGAAGTGGCCGGAACGGCGGTGACATCGGGCGCGCAGGACGGGTTCGACCTCGATCTCAGCGGGTTGCAGTCCGGCAATCCCGTGACCATCACCTATACCGAATCAGGCACGGCCAAGCAGGTGACCTTCATCCGGGTGGACGATCCCGCCACCCTGCCGCTCGACGATGCTCAGACCCCGAATCCCAATGACACGGTGGTGGGGATCGATTTTTCCGGCGGCAATGCGGCGGCGGCGGCGGCGATGAGCGCGGCCCTGGGGGCGGCGATCACCGTCACCGACGAGGGCGGCAATGTGATGCGCTTCCTGGATGACGGCGCGGCGGCAACGGTGGATATCGACGCGGTCAAAGCCGGGATCACCGCCACCACGCTGGCCGATGACGGCACTCAATTGCCCCTGTTCACCGATACCGGCAACCGGCCCTATTCTGCGGCCCTCGATGGCCTCGATCAGAAAGTGGGCTTTGCCGCGCGCATTCAGGTCAATGGCGATGTGATGGCGGACACCTCCTGGCTGGTGACTTACGAGACCATTCCGGTCACCGGGGCCGGCGATTCCACCCGGCCGCTGGACCTGATGCAGCGGCTGACCGAGGCCATGTTCGAATTCTCGCCCGATTCCGGCATCGGCAGCACAAGGGCGCCCTATTCGGGCACCATCGACGCCTTCGCGCGCCGGGTGGTGAGCGCGCAGACCGGGCGCGCCGAGGTTGCCAACCAGAAATTCGAGGCCCAGAGCGTGGTGGTCGGGGCCATCCAGGAGCGCATCGACAGCAAGAGCGCTGTGGATGTGGACGAGGAAATGGCCATGCTGCTGGAGCTGCAGACCGCTTACTCGTCGAATGCGCGGGTGATTACCACCATCAAAGAAATGATGCAGATGCTGCTGAATATGTGAGTCAATCATGGGTATTACATCGCTTTCGATCAATTACGGTATGGCCCATTCGGTCGGCAGGCTCAGGGCAGAGCTTGACGATCTGGAATTGCAACTGGGCACCGGCAAGGTCTCGCAGACTTATGGCGGGCTGGGCGACGGTCGCATCACCTCGCTGGCGGCCCGCGCGGAGATCAGCCGGCTGGAAGGCTACAGCCAGACCGCCGATGATGCGCTGCTGCGCCTGACCCTGGTTCAGGGCGCCCTGGGGCGTGTGGGTACCAATATGACCGACACCCAGGGGGATCTGCGCAATATTCCCTATAAGCCCAATGTGGACAACCAGACCCTGGCCCAGGCGACAGCCCGCGACCGGCTGGAAGAGGTGATCCAGCTTTTGAACAGCAAGCATAA
>PKTQ01000387.1 GCA_002869085.1 Hyphomicrobiales bacterium
AGATGCTTTTCACCTGGATAAACTCGTCGATACCGAGCTTCCGGCCTTTATAGACGGCGCTCCGCAGGCGCCCCATGGCGCCGCCTTCCATCTTGACCTTGATGTTCAGCGCGCCGGACCGGTCCAGCGTTTTGGGCAGCGGATTGTCCGGCAGGCGGACCGGTTCCGGGGCCTTTCCGGCCCCGGCAGAGGAGGGCTCGATCACGAAGCCGGCCAGCTCGTCGGAGCCATCGCGCCGCAATGAGCGGAGCGAGGCCTTGCCCTGGTGATTGGGATCCGCCGCGACCGCGAGATCGATCCGCTGCGCGGGGGAAAACAGCATCGGCTCGCTTGAGACATCCCTGGGCGCGACCGGCTGTCCGTCAAGGGCGATCAGGTCAGCTTTCAGGCCTTCCAGCTTCAGGGCATAGATCGAGGCATTGCACACATTCACCAGCCGCAGCCTGACCCTTTCGCCGGCACGGATCTTCATTTGCGGCCTGTAGGCGCCGTTCACGGTGATCCATCGGCCCGAACGCCCGCCATGGGCCCATTCATGCAGGGCGCCCAGGCTTTGTTCATGAATCTGCCCTTCCTCGGTCAGCCGCCAGTCATCGACCACCAGAGTGAGATCCTGATCGAAGGCGGGCTTTTCCTTCTCCTCGACGATCAATGTGCCATAGAGGCCTCGGGCCATCTGCTCCCAGGTGCGGTTATGGGTGTGATACCAGAAGGTGCCGGCATCAGGGGCGCGGAACACATAGTCAAAGCGCCCGCCGGGCGGCACCGCCTTTTGGGTCAGCTCCGGCACGCCGTCCATGGCGTTCACGATCCGCACTCCGTGCCAGTGCATGGTGGTGGGCTGCGGCAGCTTGTTGATCAACCGCACCCTGACTTCTTCGCCCTGCCGGACCCGGATCTGCGGTCCGGGTGATTTGCCCTCATAGCCCCAGATGCGGGTGGCCGCCTTGCCGGTTCCGAGCAGGGGCATCTCGCCGGGGCGGGCGATCAGATTGATGAAACCGTCATCCGACTTGCCCGCCAGGGCAAGCCCGGGGCACAGCGCCCAGCCGGCGGCCAGGCCGGCGCCCTGAAGAAATTGCCTGCGGCTGGTGATCATGTATTTGTCCCCGTTCCTGCCGGCTTGCGCTCCCGCGTCTCGCGGCGGGGGGCGGCAGAATTATTGTCAGTATCCCTACCAGCCGAAAACCGGCCGGAAGATTTACAGAATAAAGCTTCCAGCCGGGGGAAGGTGAAGCTCAGAAGCGGTCAAAACAATGTGAAGGGTTATGCGAGGGGCTTGACCGGCCTAGTAGCGGGCATAGACCTTCTGCTTGCCGTCCGAGGAGAACAGGATCACCTGATAGGGTTCGGGCGCACCGCCCTCCATGCCGGGAGAGCCCGCCGGCATGCCCGGAACCGCCAGACCGGCCTGACGGGGGCGCTCGGCCAGCAGCCGCTCTATGTCGCGGGCCGGCACATGGCCTTCGATGACATAATCGCCGGCAATCGCCGTATGGCAGGACTGAAGCGCGTCCGGCACCCCGGCGATCATCTTGATGCGGCTCATATTGTCGCTATTGCGCACGGTGACCTTATGGCCGTGCTTGCGCAGATGCTCTACCCAGTTGCCGCAGCAGCCGCAGGATGGTGAGCGGTAAACGGTGATTTCAGCAGCGGCCACTGAGGCGGGCCGCAGGCTCCAGGCTATGGCGGCGAGCATGAGGACAGCGCCGGCCATCAGCAAGACGCGTTGCCATGTCGCATGATCGGCTGCCCGGGTCCGGTATTGGGGTTTCATCTGCCTTGCGCCTTCCGCTTGTTCTTGTTGCGGTTGATTATGGCGGGCAGGCCGCCGACCGGCAAGGTTCGCGCTGATCAACAATTGATGATCGAGCGCGAGCGGGCGCAGCATTCGCGGTGAGACGGATTGTTCTATCAGTCGAACTGGGAGGCGTGCACCATCTGCAGGCGCTTGCGGATATGCGGGATCGGGCAATCGGCCTTCTTGCAGTCGGCGCATTTCAGCACCGAGCGCAATTGCTTCTGGAGGGCGCTCTGCTGTGGCTTGGCGGTGGCGACGCTCATAAACACGGCGGCCAGAGCGGCAACGCCGGCGGCCATTTTCATACGCTTAAGCATGGGTAATCCTCATCAACCAGGCCGGTGTAGAACAAAGCCATTGAGATTCCCTGAAAACAGGGGCTGAACTTTGGTCTAAGTCTCTGGAAATCATAGCGAAGCGGTGTTGCGCACCGGCGGGGCCGGTTTTGCTGCGGCGGCAGGCTGGGGACTGGGCCGGCAGGGGGGCGGGCGTGGATGAAAGCGGCAGGGTTGCACCAGGGTAAATGCTTGAAAACATATATAAAATATAAAACAAATACATGCTTACTGCTGTGCTGTAACCGACTGCAAGCTCATGATCTCAATCGAGAAATTCGCCATACCGAACTGATTACCAATGTGCATAGGCCTGTTCGCGGCGGCAAGCAATGCAACATGTTGCAACACAGCCATGCGCCCGGTGCAACGCTTCAGGCGAGCGTCTTCATATATGCATAAGTCGTGATATGTTTGCCGATGGGCGCGGTCGATTGCGGGTTGATTTCCGGGCTCAGGCGGCCTGCCAGTCCTTGCCCTTCAGCCCATGCAGATAGCCATTGCAGAACGGGGCGTCGAAGCTGATTTCGGCCAGCTCGGCGCTGGCTGCGGCGGGCTCGGTGCGGCCGTCCAGCACATCGCGGAACAGAGCCGCCACCGCAACCATGTCGCAGCTATGGGGCGAGAGGCGGAAATGGCGGATGCCGGAGCGGGTGAGTGAGGCCAGGTCCGGAAGCAGGTTCTGGCAGCTATGGGACATGGTCTGGATGCCGTTAACGGCCAGAAACTCCTGATCATCCATGGTGCTGAGCGCCAGGCCGTCCGGATCCTGGTCGCAGACGAACTGGCAATTGTCCTTGGTCAGATTGTGCGAGCGGGCGTGATAACAGCGGGCC
>PKTQ01000404.1 GCA_002869085.1 Hyphomicrobiales bacterium
GGATTCAACAGCCACATGGCTCGAAGACCCGCAACCGGGCCGGGCCGCGACAATCATAGCGGAAATCGCCCAGGCGCATGACGGCTCGCTCGGCATGGCCCATGCCTATATCGACGCGGCGGCAAAAGCAGGCGCCGATGCGGTTAAATTTCAGACCCATATCGCCGAGGCCGAAACCAGCCCGCTGGAGCCCTGGCGCACCCGTTTCGGCACCCAGGACGACAGCCGCTTCGACTATTGGCGGCGAATGGAGTTCAGCCCGACGCAATGGCATGAGCTGAAAGCCCATGCCGATAAGGCCGGCCTCATGTTTATGAGCTCGCCCTTTTCATTGCAGGCGGTGGAACTGCTGCGCGAGATCGGCGTGGCGGGCTGGAAGATCGCCTCGGGCGAGATTACCAATTTTCCGATGCTGGAAGCGATATGCGCCGCCGGCCAGCCGGTGCTGCTGTCCACCGGCATGAGCGATTATGCCGAAATCGCCGCCGCTGCGGATCTGATCAAGCGCCATGGCAACCCGCTGGCGATTTTCCAATGCACCACCTCATACCCCTCGCCGCCCGAAAGCATCGGCCTCAATGTGCTGAGTGAGCTGCGCGCGCGCTATGGCACGGCGGTGGGGCTTTCGGACCATTCCGGCACCATCTACCCAGCCATCGCCGCCGCCACGCTGGGGGCGGAGCTGATCGAGGTGCATCTGACCATGAGCCGCGAGATGTTCGGGCCGGATGTGGCGGCCTCGGTGACCAGCGCCGAGCTCGCGCAACTGGTGGAGGGGGTGCGTTTCGCCGAGACCATGCGCGCCCATCCGGTCGATAAAACCGTGCCCAATGCGGCGTTCCAGCCCTTGCGGGATATTTTTCTGAAAAGTGTGGTGCTGCGGCTTGACCTACCGGCCGGGACAATGCTTGAACGGGACCACCTGACCACCAAGAAACCCGGAACCGGCATTCCCGCCTCCGAATTCGATACCGTCATCGGCAGGGTCCTGGCGCGCGACGCCAAAAAGGACGTGCCGTTGCAGCCCCTGGATCTGAAAGACTGAACCTCATGCCCCGCAAAATCTGCGTCGTGATCACGGCGCGTCCGTCCTATTCCCGCATCCGCACCGCGCTTGAGGCGATCCGGGCGCATCCCGATCTTGAACTGCAGCTGGTGATCGCGGCGTCGGCGCTGCTTGACCGCTATGGCAATGCGATCAATGTGATCGAAAGTGAAGGCTTCAAGGTCGACCGCAAGGTCTATATGATCGTCGAGGGTGAGAATCTGGTCACTTCGGCCAAATCGACCGGTTTCGGCCTCGCGGAGCTGTCGACGGTATTCGACGATCTGCGGCCCGATGCGGTGATCACGATCGCCGACCGTTTCGAGACCATCGCCACCGCCATCGCCGCGGCTTATATGAATATTCCGCTGGTGCATATCCAGGGCGGCGAGGTCACCGGTTCGATCGACGAGAAGGTGCGCCATGCGGTGACCAAGCTGGCCGATGTGCATCTGGTCTCCTCGGACCATGCCGCCACCCGGGTGATCAGCATGGGCGAGCGGCCCGAAAGCGTGTTCGTGACCGGCTGCCCGTCAATCGACCTGGCGCGCGAGGCCCGCGAAGCCGAACCGCGCGACATCGATGCGCTGCTGAAGCAATATGGCGGCGTCGGCGCCGATGTGGATGTTTCCAACGGCTATATCGTGGTGATGCAGCACCCGGTGACCACCGAGTTCGGCCTGGCGCAAAAACATGTGCTGGAAACCCTGACCGCGGTGCGCGAAGGGCAGTTTCCGACCCTGTGGTTCTGGCCCAATGTGGATGCCGGCTCGGACCAGACATCGAAGAGCATCCGCGCCTTCCGCGAGCATCATGCCATGCGCAATGTGCATTTTTACAAGAACATGAAACCGCTCGATTTTCTGTCGCTGCTGATCAACAGCCGTGGCATTGTCGGCAATTCCAGCGTGGCGATCCGCGAATGCGCCTATCTCGGCGTGCCGGCGGTCAATATCGGCAGCCGCCAGAGCGGGCGCGACCGGGGGCGCAATGTGATTGATGTGGATTACGATCACGCTGCGATCCGCGAAGCCATCACCACGAATTTCGAGCGCACGGACCGGCATTCGGACCTGCTTTACGGCGACGGCACCGCCGGCGAGCAGATTGCCGATGTGCTGGCGAAAGCCGAGCTGACCATCGAGAAGAGACTGACTTATTAACTTAAGGCAGGAGCCAAGTTAACTTAAGGCAGGAGCCAAGCGAGTTGATCAAGAACAGACCGGTCACGGCGATTATTCCGGTGCGCGGCGGCTCGAAGGGCATTCCGCGCAAGAATCTGCTGCGGCTCGGGCGCGACACCTTGCTGGAGCGGGCGATCAAGCTGGGTCGGCACAGCCCGCGCGTCGAGCGCATCGTCGTTTCGACCGATGATCCGGAGATGCATGACATCGCCGGGCGATATGGGGCGGCGGCTCCGGTCCTGCGCCCGGCCCATCTGGGCGGGGACGATGTCACCACCGTGGATGTGGTGTGCGATCTGATCGAAAGCGCCGATATCGAGCCCGGCTATCTGCTGCTGCTGCAGGCAACCAGTCCGCTGCGCACACTGGCTGACCTTGAGCGGATGTGCGCCGAGTTTGAAGCGGGCGATGCCCCGGCCTCGGTCAGCCTCAGCCTGCATGAAGAGCCGCATCCGGCCAAGATGCGCGTACTCGACCAGGGATTGGTGAAGCCCTTTCTGGGGGCGGGGTTTGAAGGCCCGCGCCAGCAATTGCCGCCGGTCTATGCCTTTAACGGCGCGTTTTACCTGATCGACCGGGATGCTTTTCTGACCCACAAATCGTTCCTTCCGGACGGGACCATGGGCTTTGTCATGCCGCCGGAGCGCAGCGCCAATCTGGACACCATGACCGATTGGCATATTCTGCAGGCGATGGTGGAAAAAGGCTATTGGCCGCTGGAAGAGCTGGACTA
>PKTQ01000210.1 GCA_002869085.1 Hyphomicrobiales bacterium
GGCTTCGAACTCAGATCGATTTTTTCGGTCACCCGCGAAGTGTAGCGAATGGTGTCGCCGGCCCGGACCGGGGCCATCCATTTCATTTCGCGAAAACCGGGGGAGGGGCCCATTTTGGGTCGCTCGCCATGCTCGGGCAGGCCTCGGGTGCGGGCCAGCCGGGTCTGATAGGCGACCATCAGCTTCATCCATATGGCGGCGGTGTGCCAGCCGCTGGCGATCAGCCCGCCGAAATGGCTGTCGGCGGCGCGGGCCTCGTCGACATGAAAAGGCTGGGGGTCATAAGCGGCGGCGAAGCGGATGATTTCCTCGGCGGTGAACTGATAACTTCCCAGATCGGCCTGTTCGCCGAGATGGATATCCTCGAAATATTTGCTCATGCCGAAGCCTCCGGCCTGGGGCGGCGGGCAAAGAGCTGGGTGCCGGTCATGGTCATCACCGGCTCGCCGTCCGGGCTGAGCCACTCCCAATGCATTTTGGTGATGCCCATTTGCGGGCGGCTGGCGGAGGCCCGGGCCTCGAGGCAGGTGCAGCGCATGCGCAAATTGTCGCCGGGGCGCACCGGCTTCAGCCAGCGCACCTCGTCGATGCCGGGCGAGCCCATGGAGCTTGCCTCGAGCAGATAGGCATCGCACATCAGCCGCATCACCAGGGCGCAGGAATGCCAGCCGCTGGCGGCGAGTCCGCCCAGCAGCGTGTCCCGGGCGGCGTCCTCGTCGAGATGGAAAGGCTGCGGATCATATTCGCCGGCAAAGGCGATGATCTCTTCTTTACTGATTCTGACGGGTGCGGAGGTCACCGTCCAGCCAGGGGTGAAATCCTCCCAGTAATATTTGAAGCTCTCTTGCGCTGCGCTCATGGGGTCACTTTGGCGCATTTTGTGCATTTTGTCATGAAAAGAGTGGCCGTCCCGCCAACCGATCACACATTGAAGCGGAACAGGATCACATCGGCGTCCTTGACGATATAGTCCTTGCCCTCGACCCGCATCTTGCCCGCCTCCTTGGCAGGCACCTCGCCGCCCAGGGTCACGTAATCCTCAAAGGAGATCACCTCGGCGCGGATGAAGCCCTTTTCGAAATCGGTGTGGATGGCGCGGGCGGCGCGCGGGGCGGTCGAGCCCTTGGGCACGGTCCAGGCGCGGGCCTCCTTGGGGCCGGCGGTGAAATAGGTCATCAGGCCCAAGAGGTCATGGCCCTCCTTGATCAGCCGGTTGAGGCCGGGCTCCTCAAGGCCCAGCTCATCCAGGAACTCGGCGCGTTCCTCCGCGTCGAGCTGGCTGAGTTCGGCCTCGATCGCCGCCGAGATGATCACCACCCCGGCGCCTTCCTTGGCGGCGTGTTCCTCGACCCGGGCCGAATAATCATTGCCGCCGGCGGCCGAAGCCTCGTCCACATTGCACACATAAAGCACCGGCTTGGCGGTGAGCAGTTGCAGGGCCCGGAAATAGGGCTTTTCATTGTCCGAGATCTCAAGCAGCCGCGCCGGCTTGCCCTCCTGCAGCAGGGCCAGCGCCCGGTCCAGCACGACCAGGGTTTCTTTCGCCTCGCGGTCATTGCCCTTGGCTTTCTTTTCCAGATTGTTGCGGCGCTTTTCCAGGCTTTCCATATCCGCCAGCATCAGCTCGGTCTCAACCGTCTCGGCGTCGGCAATCGGGTCGATGCGGCCCTCCACATGGGTGATATCGCTGTCCTCGAAACAGCGCAGCACATAGGCGACGGCGTCCATTTCGCGGATATTGGCCAGGAACTGGTTGCCGAGGCCCTCGCCTTTCGAGGCGCCCTTCACCAGGCCGGCAATATCGACAAAGGTCATGCGGGTCGGCACGATCGATTTGGAGCCGGCGGCTTCGGCCAGCCGGTCGAGGCGCGGATCCGGCATCGCCACCTCGCCGATATTCGGCTCGATGGTGCAGAACGGATAATTTTCAGCCTGGGCGGACGCGGTCTGCGTCAGCGCGTTGAAAAGGGTCGATTTACCCACATTGGGCAGGCCGACAATGCCGCATTTGAATCCCATTTTTTAAGTTCCCTGTCGCGGGTGCCCCGCTCCTCGCCTCTTGATCTAATCCCTGTCGCGGGTGCCCCGCTCCACGCCTCTTGGCTCTTTTTCGTTCCCTGTCGCGGATATCGCTTTGCGGCCTCCACTCCTCGCCTCTTTTTTAAGTTCCCTGTCATGGACATCGCTTTGCGATCTCCACTCCTCGCCTCTTTGTTTAGTCCCGGTCGTGGCTTTTTAAGTTTCCTGTCGCGGACATCGCTTTGCGATCTCCGCTCCACGCCTCTTGTTAAGCCACTCCTCGCCTCTTGGTTAGTCCTTCGCCTTGGGGTCATGGCCGCGCATGTCGATGGCGACGCGGTTCATGAACCCGGCATCGTCGCCGCGCGCCAGGCAGTCGGCATTGTCGCCGATGCTGTCCAGCAGTGGCGCCAGCCAGTCCGCATCCGCCTTGGCGAAATCGCTCAGCACATAGCCATGCACCCGCGCCTTGTCGCCGGGATGGTCGATGCCGATGCGCACACGGCGGAAATCGGGCCCGATATGGCTGATGATCGAGCGCAGCCCGTTATGGCCGGCATGGCCGCCGCCGGCCTTCACCCGCAACTTGCCGGGGGCGAGGTCGAGCTCGTCATGAAACACGATGATATCTTCCGACGGAATCTTGAAGAATTGCTGCGCGGCGCCGAGCGAGCGGCCGGACTCGTTCATATAGGTCATGGGTTTGAGCACCAGCGCCCGGACGCCGCCGATCCGCCCTTCCGACGCAAGACCCTGAAAGCGGTTGCGCTCGGGGCCGAATCCATGCTCCTGGCGGATGCGCTCCACCGCCATGAAACCGACATTATGCCGGTGGCGTTCATATTTCGATCCCGGATTGCCCAGCCCCGCAAACAAAATCATGATCGAACCCGTTCCCCTGAACAAAACTGCGCCTGGCGGGTCCGGCCCGCGCAGACGCAGTCATTTGTACAGCTTTCAGCCGAACAGCACCAGAACCCGGGTGCTATTCTTCGGTGGCGATCTCTTCGAACTCTTCTTCTTCCTCATCGTCCGCGCTGGCTTCTGTCTCGCCGGTGGACGGGGCAGCGATGGTGGCGATGGTGAAGTCGCGGTCGTCAATCACCAGAGATGTGCCCTCGGGCAGGTTGAGATCCGAGGCATGGGCCGAATCGCCGATACCGAGGCCGGCAAGGTCGATTTCCAGCACTTCCGGAATCGCCGAGGCCCGGCAGCTGAGCTCGATATCGTGGCGCACCACATTCAACACGCCGCCGAGGGTCAGGCCCTCGCACTTGTCTTCATTGATGAAGCGGACCGGAATATCGACCGTGATGGTCGTGCCCTTGCCGACGCGCAGGAAATCCACATGCATCGGAAAATCACGCACCGGATCGAATTGCACATCGCGCGGGATCACCCGGCTTTTCTCGCCGTCAACATCCAGTATATAGATGGTGTTGAAAAAGCTGCCGGCGGTCACTTCCTTGAACAGATGGTTATAAGCCATCGAAATGCTGACGGGGGGTTGGTTGTCGCCGTAAATCACCGCGGGCACACGGCCCTCGCGGCGAATTGCCCGGGCGGCCCCCTTGCCGATCTTCGGGCGGGCAGTCGCGCTTAATTCTGCAGTCTGCGCCATTGTCGGAGTCTCCTTGAAATCAGATAATGCTTGGCTGTGCCGGTGCGTCCTCCAGGGGTGCAGGCGCCGGCAGAGAGCGGGTTATAGCCCTATTGCGCGCCCTTGGCAACTGGTGCGGAGCCCAGGCGGGGCGGGGGGCGGCGGGCAAAGCGCCCGGTGGGCGCGAAAGCCGATGAGCCTGTTCAGTTTCAGCTCGTCAGCGCGGCGGGTTTGCCCCATGCCCGGCGCGGGGAAAGCGATCAGTAGAACAGGCTGGAGACCGATTTTTCATGGGCGGTGCGCCCGATCGCCTCGCCGAGCAGCGGCGCGATGGTGATGGTACGGATATTGTGGGAAATCCGCACCGCCTCGGTTTCCTGAATGCTGTCGGTGATAACGAGGTTCTTCAGCGAGGAGGCGGTCACCCGCGCCACGGCGCCGCCCGACAGCACCCCATGGGTGATATAGGCGCTGACATCATTGGCGCCCTTTTCCAGCAGGGCATCGGCGGCGTTGCACAAGGTGCCGCCGGAATCGACGATATCGTCGACCAGAATGCAGGAGCGGCCTTCCACATCGCCGATAATGTTCATCACTTCCGATTCGCCGGGCCGGTCGCGGCGCTTGTCGACAATGGCCAGGGGGGCGCCGAAGCGCTTGGCGAGGGCGCGGGCGCGGGCCACGCCGCCCACATCGGGCGAGACCACGGTGACCTTCTCGACATTGTTCTGTTTCTTGACATCGCGCACCATCACCGGCGCCGCAAACAGATTGTCCACCGGGATATCAAAAAAGCCCTGGATCTGCAGGGCGTGAAGGTCGAGGGTCAATACGCGGTCGGCGCCGGCCCTGGTGATCATATTGGCAACAAGCTTGGCCGAAATCGGGGTGCGGGCCCCGGGCTTGCGGTCCTGCCGGGCATAGCCGTAATAGGGCAGCACCGCGGTGATGCGCCGGGCCGAGGCGCGCCGGGCCGCGTCGATGATGATCAGCAGCTCCATCAGATTGTCATTGGCCGGGAAGGACGTGGACTGGACCACGAAAACATCTTCGCCGCGCACATTTTCCTGAATCTCGACAAAGATCTCCATGTCGGCGAAGCGGCGGACTATGGCCTTGGTCAAGGGACGGTCCAGATAGGCGGCAATGGCCTCGGCCAGAGGCCGGTTGCTGTTTCCGGAAACAAGCTTCATGCTCTCATCCCCCATAGAACGCATGATTCAATGCCGCGTTTTAACAGCCCACCGGGGTGGTGTAAATGCGACATAGAATCTATTCACTGTTTAGAGTCAGGATCACGGGCGATGCGGCTCATATGGCCGCGCAGTTAATGGATAAGCTTGACGATGGCGGCGGCGGCGGCCTCTGCGGCCTTGTCGGCGGTGGGGCGCCAGCCACGGCGCAAGGCGGCGGCGCTGACATGGTTGCGCTGTTTCACGGTGCCGAGCGGGCGGCCATTCCGGCCCGAGACGGCCCAGTCGATGGCGATGCCGCGCCGGCCGGCTTTGGCGGCGCCGACCGAGGTGGTGACATTGAGATGATAGACAGCCGGCTCGCTCGGGGCGGACAGCCGGTAGCCTCTGCTGTGCAAGGCTGCGCGCAAGGCCCGGGCCAGTTCGCCGTTACCATTGCCCGGGGCGCCGGAGAAACGGGCCGAAACCGGCACCGCCCGGGAGATAGGCGTACCTTCGGCAGGCTCGCGCCTGACAGGTGTGCGGGCAGCGGGCTTGCGGATGGCGGGTGTGCGGATGGCGGCGGTGGTGAGCGGGGCGGCGGGCCTGGCGATTTTCACCGGCCGCGTCAAAGGCTTGCCGCGCGACCAGGCGGAATATTGCGCCGCCAGGGTCTTGGCCGATTTGGCCAGCAAGGTGCTGTTGACGCTGGCCCAGGGGTCCCCGGCCGGGCTGGCGGGGCCGCTGGCTTCGCTGATGATACGGTGCACGCGCCGGCCCTTCACATCCAGCACATCCCAGATATTCACAAGGGTCGCGGTGCGCCCATCCTTATTGATCGAGCCATAGCCCTTCAGGCTGAAGGCGGCGCCCTTGCCTCCCGGGACCAGGGTGATGCGCTGCTCGGCCAATGCGGTTTTCAGATGGGCGCGCAGCCGGTTGCCGGTGCGCTCATCCATGCCTTCGATATCGGTAACAGCCAGGTTCGAGACCGAGCTGTTGAGCCCGGGCAGCGGCAGCACGGTTTTGGGCGAAATCGGTTCGCTGCGGTCGAGACAGCCGGTCAGCGGCAGAGCGGCAAGCATGCAGATGGCGGCCCGGAGCAGAACCGGCCCCAGGGTCCGGACACCCAACAATCCGCCGCTTTTGATCAAAATGCCTCCGCCCGTGCCGGGCCGGTCATCGCGGCCATTCTGGCCGAATCACCAGCACCATTCTCTGATTCCTGTCTAAACGGTATTTTGAATCCGGTCCAGAACCAGACGGTTCAGGGCCGCAAAGCGCGGGGCTCCTGCGGGCGGGTCAGCCCCGGGCCAGCATCCAGTTGAGGATATCGCGCCAGTCGGTCATTCTGATCGGGGTGCCGTGCGAGCCGCTGTCGAACAGGACCATGCGGATCGGATAGCCGGGGGCGAGCTTACGCACCTGCTTGAAAAAGCGGGCCTGGCGCTCCCAATTGAAGATTTTGTCGTCGCTGCCATGGCCGAGATAGATCGGCACCGGGTTTGTGCTATTGCGCAGGGCGCGGCTTTTCAAAAAGCGGTTGCTATGGGTCGAGCCCATCAGCAGCAGGCCGCTGAGCTTGCGGGCGGTGGCCGGGTTGTTGATCAGGCGCCAGCAGATCGCTCCGCCCATGGAGCCGCAGGCGACAAAGAGCGGCGCGCCGGGGGAGCGTTCCCTCAGCGTGTCGATCAGCAAGGCGACCTGGCGGGCGCCCTTTTCGCGGAAATCGGCCAGGCCGGGCGAGGCATAGGCGCCCTCATTGCGCACCATCAGATTCTTGATGCGGTTGAAATTGCCGCCGAACATCTGGTCATTGGCGCCGAGAAAGCGGGTGCCGTTCTGGCCATGCACGAAGATCACGATCAGCCGCGCGCCGCCGGAAATATTGCCGACCCCGATAAAGCGCACCAGGGTGCGGCCCTCGCGCAAGGTGTAATCCTTCTCGAAGCGGCGGGTTTCGAGCGACAGATATTGCGGCTGCACCCGCTTCATCGGCACAGAGTCGCGCTGATAGAGATCGCGGGCCTTGATATATTGCACCTTCAGATAATCGCCGCCATAGCGGGAGAGAAGAATGCGCGGATAGCCGAACAGCCTGTCCTTATAGGGGGCGAGCTGGAAGGGGGCGGAGGCGCCGGCCGGCTGCCGGTCCTGCTTCATGCCGCGCTGCGGCTGGGCGGCCCAGCCGGGCTGAATCAGCGCCAGCGCCGCCAGGGCCGGCATCAGGCGCAGAAACTGCCGCGGTCTGATCACGTGGCGGCATCCAGCAGCCGCTGCAGCCGGGTGCGGTGCGCGTTCACGAACCAGCCATAATAATTGACCTGCGGATATTGCAGCGCCTTGCCGGCTTTCAGCAGTTTGAGATTGGCGGCATAGAGCTTGGCGGCGCGTCTGCGCACATGGCCCAGATTATACAGGGTGGCCACCAGTCCGGCATTCTTGGAAATGTCGAAATTGGCGGTGCGCCGATAGATCGAAATCGCGTTGCGGATGGTGGCGGCGATATAGTGCAGGTTCTTTTCGGTGTCCATGATATGGGCATAGACCTTGGCCGGGTCGGTGCTGTCGAGCTTCGCCAGACCGCCGATTTTGTGGGTGAGGTCGGTGGCCTTCAGGGCCGACAGGGGCGAGAGCTGGCCGAGGCCATAGGTCTGGCCGAGGGCGTAAGGATTGAAGAAGGCTTCGTTGAAGCGCAGGCGCGGGAATTTGCGCCCGTCCACAGTGCGGTTGTAATAGCTGCGGATCCAGATGTTCTCGACACAGTTCCAATAGCGGTCGGAGCCCAGCTTGCGCTTGCAGGGCTTGAGCGCATCGAGCTTGAGGAATTCGTCCAGCGACATGCGGCATTTGCGGCAGGAAAACGACACGAAGCGATTGCCGGCAAAGGTGATGGACTTCATGGCATAGTGCTGGACCTTGTCATAGACATCCACATTGAAGGCATGCTCGCCGGCGATGGCGCCGAGAATGTGCAGCGGATCGATCTTGTAGGTCGCGGCGATGGCCTTGATCTTGAGAATCAGTTTTTTCTCGCGCTGAAAAAAGCGGAATATGGCGGTGACCTTGTTGTTGATATTGGTGCGGGTCTTGCGCCGGGCGGTCAGGGACTGGCGGCTGACAGCCGGCGATTTTTTCTGGGCATTGCCGGGGTCTACCTTCACCACAATCCGGTGCCTCTTATACTGGCTATAGGACACCGCCTCGGCCGGGGCGGCGGCGCAGAGAAGGCCGGCCAGCAAGGCCATGGCGCAAAGGCGTGCCGGAACGCGCCGGCCCGTGGCCACCTGAGGTCTGAATTTCAACTGTTTCACCTGCATGCCCTGAATTGTTCTGTTGCTTTAGCGTTCGGCAGCCCGCTCCCCTTGCCGGGGCGCCAGCATAACCGATTTCATGCCGATTTGGAGTCCCATGTTTGCGCCATGGCCCGCCGGTTATCCAGCCGATGTCATCGATATGGCGGAGATTTGACGGCCATAATCCTTTTCGCCGCGATGGACGCTGCGCCGATAGCTGAAGAACCGGGCTTCCTCACTATAGGTGCACAGATTGCTATTGCTGATCAGGCCGAGCCCGAGCCTGCCGAGCCGGTGCTCCACATAGCCGGGCAGATCGAACTGAAAGCGCCCGCTGACCTGATCGTCGCGGAAAAAATCCTCGCTATCCGGATCCTCCTCCATGAAGGCATCCCAGAATTCGGGGCCGACCTGATAGGCGGCCCAGGAGATGGTGGGGCCGATCGCCGCCACCAGAGCGGCGCGGTCGGCGCCCAGGCTTTCCATCTGCCGCACGGTGGCTTCCAGCACCCCGCCGAGGGCGCCGCGCCAGCCGGCATGGGCGGCGCCGACCACCCGGTTTTCGGCATCGGCAAACAGCACCGGGGTGCAGTCGGCGGTCAGCACGCCAACCGCCAGGCCGGGCCGGTCGGTCACCAGGGCATCGGCGCGGGGGCGCCGGGCGGCGTCTTCGCTTGAGCGCACCAGCACCACATCCGGGCTGTGAATCTGATAGGCGGTGGCGAGGCTGGCGGTGTCCACCTTGAGGGCGGCGGCGACCACGGCGCGGTTTTCGGCCACATGGGCCGGGTCGTCCTCGGAGCCGAGCCCGCAATTCAGCGAGGTGTAGTCCCCGCCCGAGACGCCGCCCTCGCGGGTGAAAAAGCCGTGATTGATGCCGGGCAAGGGGCGCAAGGCTTCCGATTCGACGATCATAAATGCTCCCTGGCTGCTTGTATCTCAGGCGGCGGCAAAAGGCGCCGGCGGTTCGGGGGTTCTGGAGGTCACGCACAGAACCTTGAATAAATGGCCCATGGCATCATCATCGGTCAAGCGCTTCACTGCCGCCTCGATGGCGGCGGATTGATCGGCATCGGCGCCGGTGCGCAGCATCGCGGCGCGGGCTTCGATGCCGAGGGCTTTGAGAAACGCGCCCTGGGTCAGGGGCGGATGGGCCGTGGCCCCGGCCTTTTCGGTAATGCGGGCCAATTGCCCGAAATCCACATGCGAGGTGAGGTCGGCCTTGCCGGGGGCCTCGAACGGGCTGACATAGTCATGCTCGCGCACCGCCTGCAAAGTGTCGCCGGGCGCGGTGGCGAGATGGCCATAATCGATGATCAGCGCCGCGCCGGCCTGGCGCGACAGGCGTTCGGCAATGGCCTTCATCACCGCGTCGCGGGCCGGTGATATTTCGGCGATGGCGCCAATGGGCGCGTCGTGATAGGCGCGGGGCAGATAGCTCTGTTTGGCCGGCATGCCCGACAGGCCGGGGGCGAAACCGCCCTGACCGTCATTGGTCACCAGAATCTCGCGCCAGCCCTTGTCCACGCGCTGATATTGATGGATCGGCAGGGCATCGAAAAACTCATTGGCCAGAAACACCGCCGCGCCCAGCGGCACGGCCTGGACCTTGTCGTGCCAGTGCGGGCTGATGCCGCTGGCCGCCAGCGCTTCGGCCTGTTTGGCGCGCAGCACCGGGCTGGTTTCAATGAGATGCAGATCGAGCGCAGCCATGCAGTTCGGCGCTGCCGCGCGAATGGCGCGCAGGGCGTCGGCCATCAGGGTGCCGCGTCCGGGGCCAAGCTCCACAAGCTGCAGGCGGGTGGGCGCGCCGATGGCCTGCCAGATATAGGCGGTCCACAGGCCGATGATCTCGCCGAAGATCTGGCTGATTTCCGGCGCGGTGGTGAAATCGCCCAGCACGCCGAGCGGGTCGCGGGTCATGTAATAGCCATGCTCGCTATGGCTGAGGCAGAGCGACATGTAGCGGGCGATGTTCAGCGGCCCGTTGAGGCTGATGCGGTGGCGGATCTCATCGCCCAACTCGTCTTGTTCGTCATTGGCCACGGGCGGTTCCGATCAGATAGATGCCGAGGAGAATCAGCGGCAGCGACAACAACATGCCCATGGTCAGCCCGCCCGCCAGGAAGCCGAGCTGGGCGTCGGGCTCGCGGAAGAACTCCACCGCGATGCGGCTGAGGCCATAAAGGGCGGCAAAGGCGCCGGCGACGGTGCCGGGCTTTTGCAGGGCCTGGAAGCGATGGGTGAGCAGGCGCAGCAGCACAAACAGCAACAGGCCCTCCAGGGCCGCCTCATAGAGCTGGCTGGGATGGCGCGGCTCAGGCCCGGCGCCGGGAAACACCATGGCCCAGGGCACGTCGCTGGCCCGGCCCCATAATTCGGGCTTGATGAAATTGGCCAGCCGGCCGAAAAACAGGCCGAACGGGGCCGCCGCGGTCGCCAGGTCCATCATGGAGCGCAGGGAGACGGCCCGCGAGCGGCAGAACAGCGCGGCGGCGAGCGCGGCGCCGATCAGACCGCCGTGAAAGGACATGCCGCCCTGCCAGACGGCAAAAGCGCTGAGCGGATTGGCGCTGTAATAGGCCGGATTATAAAACAGCACATAGCCGAGGCGGCCGCCCAGCACGATGCCGATGGTCAGCCAGACGATGAAATCATCGGCATGGCGGCGGTTGAGCGGCGGCGGGGCGGACCACA
This sequence comes from Hyphomicrobiales bacterium, assembly GCA_002869085.1. Lineage (GTDB taxonomy): Bacteria > Pseudomonadota > Alphaproteobacteria > Rhizobiales > BM303 > BM303. The sequence goes on from PKTQ01000210.1 coordinate 10,785, forward strand.
GAGAGGCCCGGCCGATCAGGCGCAGGGCATACCACCAGCCGAGCAGAATGCCGGCCACATAGGCCAGCGCATACCAGCGCAGGGCGAAGGGGCCGATGGAGACCAGCTCGGGGTCGATGGCCGGAAAGGGCAGGACATAATTTGGCATGGCAGACGCTTTTTGCCGGGATTATGTGAAGCTCAGCAGAGTTTCTGTCAAGGCGGGATCGTCTTGCGGTTTGCGTTCGCGGCGGCCATCGGCTAAGAAACAGTCAATATCTGAAGGCGCCCCAAATGCGCCCGGGCCGGCATGGCCGGGGGGCAGGGCAACGGACCGGAATCAAGACCATGACCCAGACCAATAGCCGGATTTTCGATGAAATCGCCCGCCTGATGACCGGCGCGGCGGGCGCCGCTCAGGGCGTGAGGCGCGAGGTGGACGAGATTGTCCGCAGTCAGGCCGAACGCATCCTGCGCGATCTGGACATGGTATCGCGCGAGGAATTCGAGGCGGTGCGGGAGATGGCGGTGAAGGCCCGGGCCGAAAATGAGCGGCTCGAAGCGCGAATCGCTGCCCTGGAAAAATCGGACTGAGCCGGGGGGCTGGGTCCGAAACCCGAGCGGGGCGCCGAATTGCCCGTCCGGAGGCGTTTCACGTTGCTTCGGATTTCCTCTCACTATTCGCGGCCTTGACCATTTATCCACGGAAAAAACCCTTTTCCCGGCGGCTGATGGCTTGCGATTCATGAAATTGCCGATTTAATGGGCATAAGTTGTAACGGCGCCCGAACAACACACGATATATTGAAGTGGGGCGCCGGCAGGAAGAGGGATTTTCATGGCATCGATACATCCGTTCGATCCGCTGGCGGATAATCCGCTGGATCTTATCGAGCATATCGCCGATGGGCAGCACTGGCCGTTTGAGCGCGGCGGTGATGAGGAAATCACCCTGACCCTGCCGGGCAAATGGGCCGAATATCAGCTCACCCTGAACTGGCGCGAGGATCTGGAGGCGCTGCATCTGGCCTGCATGTTCGATATCCGGGTGCCGGAAAACCGCCGCGAGGAGACAGGGCAACTGATCCTCAAGCTGAACGAGCAGTTGTGGCTGGGGCATTTCGACATCTGGGGTGAGGAAGGCGGCCTGATGTTCCGCTATGGGCTGATGCTGAGCGGCGGCGCCAGCGCCAATCTGGAGCAATGCCAGTCGATGATGGAGTTGGCGCTCGAGGCCTGCGAGCGGTTTTATCCGGCATTTCAATATGTGATCTGGGCCGGACATAGCGCGGCGGATTCGCTAGAGGCGGTGATGTTCGAGACGGTAGGCGAGGCATGAGCGCGCCGCAGACCGATATGGGGCCGATCTATCTCGTTGGCGCCGGCAAGATGGGCGGGGCGCTGCTGCAAGGCTGGATCAATCAGGGCATCGATTCGCATCAGGTCAGCGTCATTGATCCCAATCTGCAAACCGGCGTTTCGACCCTGATTCAGGAGCGCTCAATCCGGCTCAATCCGGAATTCGATGCCCTGGCCAAGCCGCATATTCTGGTGCTGGCGGTCAAGCCGCAGGTGATGGATCAGGTATTGTCGGGCCTGGGCGAGCTGCTGCATCCGGATGTGGTGGTGCTGTCGATCGCCGCCGGCTGCACCATCGCCTCGCTGGCCAAACATGCAGGAGCGCGCACGGCCATTGTGCGGGCCATGCCGAACACGCCGGCCTCGGTCGGCTGCGGCATGACGGTGGCGGTCGCCAATAGGGCGGTGTCTGAGGCCGACCGGAAGGTCTGCCACAGCCTGCTCAGCGCGGTCGGCGAGGTGGAATGGATCGAGGATGAAAGCCTGATGGATGCGGTGACCGCCGTCTCCGGCAGCGGGCCGGCCTATGTGTTCCATCTGGTGGAATGCATGGCCGAAGCGGGGCAGAAGGCCGGCCTTGATGCGGAGATGTCGATGCGCCTGGCGCGCCAGACGGTGATCGGGGCGGGCGAGCTGCTGCATTACGCAACCGGCAGCGCCGGCCAGCTGCGCCGCGACGTGACATCGCCCGGGGGCACCACCGAGGCGGCGCTGAAGATCCTGATGGACGAGGACGGGCTGCAAGCCCTGATGGAGCGGGCGGTCGAGGCGGCCGCAAAGCGCTCGCGCGAGCTGTAAGCGGCGCGGCGGATGAGCGCGGGGCGGGAAAACTCATGAGCGATCTGATTGATTTTGCGGATTTTCTGAAGGTCGATATCCGGGTCGGCACCATCATTACCGCAGAGGAGTTTCCCGAGGCGCGCAAGCCCGCCTATAAGCTGATGATCGATTTCGGGCCGGAAATCGGCCGGCGCAAAAGCTCGGCTCAGATCACCCGCCATTACACGCCGGCGGAACTGGTGGGGCGGCAGGTGGTGGCGGTGGTCAATTTTCCGCCGCGGCAGATCGGCCCGATCATGTCGGAAGTGCTGACCCTCGGCTTTCCGGATGCCGACGGCGAGGTGGTGCTGCTGCAACCCGAGCATCGGGTGCCGGATGGCGGCCGGATGTTTTAAGGCGAGCGCGCCCGCGTATTTCTCTAGAATCCGAGATTCCGAGATTCCGAGAATCCTAGATTTTCAGAAGAACAGCGACGGCGTTGCCGGCGTCAGACCGGAATCTGCACGCTGATGCGCAGGCCGCCCATCGGGCTTTTGCCCAGGGTGATTTCGCCGCCGTGATTGCGGGCGATGTCCCGGGCGATCGCCAGGCCAAGCCCGGTGCCGCTGGTATCCTGATTGCGGGCGATGTCGAGGCGGAAGAACGGGCGGAACACCTGCTCATGCATGTCCTCGGGAATACCGATGCCGTCATCATCCACATGGATGATCAGCCAGCCGGAGCGGCGCTGGGCGGTGATCTGTACATTGCGGCCATATTTGAGCGCGTTCTCGACCAGGTTGGAGATGCAGCGCTTGAAGGCGTTGCGGCGGACGGTGACCTCGAGGCCGGGGCCGAGCTTGAGACCGACCTGTTGGGCGCCGCTGCCGGTGCCGTTGCGAATTTCTTCCAGCAGGCCGCCAATATTGGTGCGCGAAGGCTTTTCGTCGCCCTCGCCGCGGGCGAAGGCCAGATAGTCCTCCAGCATATGCTGCATTTCCTTCATGTCGCCGCGCATATCCTCGACTTCCGGCGTGTTGTCCATCAGGGCCAGATTGAGATTGAAACGGGTCAGGATGGTGCGCAGATCGTGGCTGACCCCGGCCAGCATGGCGGTGCGCTGCTCGATCTGACGCTCGATGCGCTGGCGCATTTTCAGAAAGGCGATGGCGGCACGCTGCACCTCCTGGGCGCCGCGCGGACGAAAGTCTTTGGGCGCGTCGCGGCCTTTGCCGAAGCTTTCGGCGGCATCCGTTAACTGGACAATCGGGCGGATCTGATTGCGCAGGAAAATGATGGCGATGGTGAGCAGGACCAGGGAGGCGCCAACCATCCACAAAATGAAAATATGGGTGTTGGTGGCATAGGCGCGGTTGCGCCGGGCGATGATGCTGAGGACCGTATCATCCAATAGCACCCTTATATCGACATAATCGGACTTGCCGACCGTGTCGATCCAGAAGGGCTGTTTGACGGCCTTGCTCAGCTCGCGATTGAGACGCCGGTCGAGCAGGGAGAAGAACGGCTTCGGCTGTACCGCCGGCAGGGAGGCGCCGGGGGAGAAGGACACGGACAGATCAAGCTCGTTGCGCGCCAGCTTGGCGATGGTCTCGGCCGCTTTTGTCGTGGGATCGCTCTCATAGAGTTCAATGATCATGGCGATGTCGCGGGCCACGGCGCGCGAGAGGTGCTTGGTGACCTTGTCCCAGTGGCGCTCCATGAACACGAAGGCGACGATCCATTGCAGCACCACCATCGGGGTGATGACGATGATCAGGGTGCGGGCGAACAGGCGCTCGGGCAGATGGCGCTCCAAAAAGCGGGAAAAGCGCCGGCGCAGGGTCAGGGGCCTGGTGTCCGGTTCGATCTGGGTGGTCTCGGAACTGGTCATGATCAATCGCAGAACAAGGCGTATCCCGCCCCGCGAATGGTGCGCAGATAGACCGGATTGGCCGGATCGGGCTCGATCTTCTGGCGCAGCCGGTTGACCAGCACGTCGATGGAGCGCTCGCGGCCCATGCCTTCCTGCTCGCTGAGTTCGGTGCGGCTGAATGTCTTGCCGGATTCCGAGGACAGAATGCGCAACAGGTCGCATTCGCGGGTGGTCAGATTGATGGCGTTGCCGGCGCAGGTGAGCTCGCCGCGGGCCGACAGGAAGGAGATCTCGCCCATGCGGATGTCGGCCGGGACTTTGTCCTGGCGGCGGCTGCGGCGCAGGATGCTGGCGATGCGCAGCAGAAATTCGCGCGGCTCGAACGGCTTGGCCAGATAATCATCGACCCCGGCCTCGAGACCGACAATTCTCTGCTCCTTTTCCGACAGAGCCGACAACATCAGGATCGGGACGTCATTGCTGGAGCGCAGATCGCGGGCGAAATCGAGGCCGGATTCCCCCGGCATCATCACATCCAGCACCAGCAGGTCGAAATCCATGCCGCGCATACGGGCCCGGGCCTGGGCGGCGCTTTCGGCGGCGGTGACCCGGTAATCATGTTCGGTGAGATATTTGGTCAGCAATTGCCGGATACGCCGGTCGTCATCGACAATCAGGATATGGGCGGCATTGTCGTTCGGGGGGCTGGTCACGGCTGGTCTCCAATGCGCTGATTGGCGAGCACGATGCGGCTGACCTGGTGCCGGTTATGGGGGCTGACCACATGATATAAAGCGGCGCGGATCTGCTCGGCGCCGCCGGGGCCGACTTCCTCCAGCGCCTTGGCCAGGCGGTCCAATTGCGGCGCCGACAGGCGCACGGCGAGCGCGCGGCCCTTGGCGGTCAGGTAAAGCAGGCGCTGGCGGCGGTCGCGCGGGCCTTCCTGCTGGCGGATGAAATCGCCCTCGATCAGCTGCTTCAGCACCCGGCCCAGGCTCTGCTTGGTGATGGCGAGAATATCGAGCAGATCGGCGACCTTGATGCCGGGATTGCGCGACACGAAATGCACCACCCGGTGATGGGCGCGGCCAAAGCCGAATTCGGACAGAATCTCGTCCGGATCGGAAATGAAATCCCGATAGGCGAAAAACAGCAGCTCGGTCAATTGCAGAAGCTGGGCTGTCCGCTCGGCTTCTGATACAAGCAAGGGAGCATCCGCGCCCGCCTCGGGGCCGGATTCGTCATGGGGTATTTTATTTATGTCAGTCATGTTGACATATTTTTATCATTTTGTTACTTCACTACCATTCAATGCGAAAGGAAATGCCCGTAAAGCCCGTTGCAGGGGTGAAAAAGTTTCAAATCGGGCCGATTTGCAGTGTGTCTGTTATGAAAAAGCATCGTGAAAACCACCGGTGCAGCCAGCAGGAAGGAACATGATATGGCGGGTTTGCCGTTTGATCAACGTGAAGGTGTCATTTGGATGGATGGCGAGATGGTTCCATGGAGCGATGCCAATCTGCATGTGCTCTCCCATGGGCTGCATTATGCCAGTTCGGTGTTCGAGGGCGAGCGCGCCTATGGCGGCGAGATCTTCAAACTGACCGAACATACAGAGCGGCTGCATTTTTCGGCCCATACCCTGGACTTCGAAATTCCGTGGTCGGTCGATGAGATCAACACCGCCTGCAACCAGGTGCTGGAAGCGCAGGGGCTGATCGATGCCTATGTGCGGCCGGTGGCGTGGCGCGGTTCGGAAATGATGGCGGTTTCGGCGCAGAACACCACCATCCATCTGGCCATCGCGGCCTGGCAATGGCCGTCCTATTTCGACCCGGAACAGCGCCTGAAGGGCATCCGGCTCAATATCTCCAAATGGCGCCGCCCGGATCCGCAGACCATTCCGGCCAAGGCCAAGGCGGCCGGGCTTTATATGATCTGCACCCTGTCGAAACACGCTGCGGAAAAGGATGGCTATGCCGATTCGCTGATGTTCGACTGGCGCGGCCGGGTGGCCGAGGCCACCGGGGCCAATGTGTTCTTCGTCAAGGACGGCGAATTGCACACCCCGACCCCGGACTGTTTCCTCGACGGCATCACCCGCCGCACGGTGATCGAGCTGGCGGAGCGGCGGCAGATCAAGCTCAATGAGCGGCCGATCATGCCGGAGGAAATGGAAGGCTTCGAGCAATGTTTCCTGACCGGCACGGCGGCGGAAGTGACGCCGGTGTCGGAGATCGGCCCCTATCGGTTCGAAGTGGGCGAGATCACCAGGACCCTGATGGAGGATTATCACGCCGAGGTTCTGCCGAAAGGCTGATCCCGGCGATGGATCCAAGCCAGAAAGCCCTGCTGTTCCAGGCGCTGCATGTGGGCGGCGGCGCGTTGTTGCTGCCCAATGCCTGGGACGCGGTCAGCGCTCGCATGCTGGAGCAGGCGGGCTTTCCGGCCATCGCCACCGCCAGCGCCGCCATTGCCCTGGCCCACGGGGTGGCGGACGGCGAGCAAGTTTCGCGCGATGCCATGGTGCGGGCCATTGCCCGCATCGCCGGTGCGGTGTCGGTGCCGGTGTCGGCCGATATGGAAAGCGGCTATGGCGAGAGCCCGGATGAGGTGGCCGAGACCACGCGGCGGGTGATCGGCGCCGGGGCGGTCGGGGTCAATATCGAAGATCAGGTTGAGCACGTCCGCCTGCGCCCCATCGCCGAGATGGCGGCGCGGATTGCCGCCGCGCGCCGGGCGGCGGAGGCGGAGGGGATCGAGCTTTACATTAATGGGCGCATCGATGCCTGTCTGATCGGCATGGACGGGGATGCGGCCTATGAGGAGATACTGGCCCGCGCCGAGGCTTATCTTGGCGCCGGGGCGAGCGGCATTTTCGTCATCACGGCGGATATGGAGCTGATCGGGCGCGTCGCGGCGCGGATAGAGGCGCCGCTCAATGTACTGGCGATGGACGCGGCCATGCCGCCCCTGTCGCAACTGGCGGCGCTGGGGGTGCGGCGGGTTTCCACCGGGCCGCGCCTCATGCAGCTGATGATGGGGCATTTGCTGGCCGATGCGACCCGGATGCTGGAGGATGGGCGCTTCGATGTGCTGGCCGGGGCGCTCTCTTACGCGGATCTGGAGATCGGCGCCGAATAGGGCCTTGCCGCCTCAATTCGGGTCAATTTCAGGCGCAGCATGGCGCCAAAGCGCCTGTTGGCGGATTGGATGAATTGACATGGGCCGGCAAAGCCGCTTTATGTGATCCAAACTATAAATTGATTCCAAACTATCTGATAGGAGGCCGATATGGCGACTGTTACCCTTAAAGGAAATCCGATTGAAACCGTGGGCGAGCTGCCGGCCGTCGGGTCCGATGCGCCGCAATTCAGCCTGGTGAAGGTCGACCTGTCCGAGGTCGGTCTCGGCGACTATGCCGGCAAGACCGTGGTGCTGAATATCTTCCCCAGCCTCGACACCCCGACCTGTGCCCAGTCGGTGCGCACCTTCAATCAAAAGGCCTCCAGCATGGACAATGCGGTGGTGCTGTGCATTTCGGCCGATCTGCCCTTCGCCAATGCCCGCTTTTGCGGCGCCGAGGGCCTTGATGATGTGGTGGCCCTGTCCACCTATCGCGCGCCGGAGTTCGGCCAGGATTACGGCGTCACCTTCAAGACCGGCCCGCTGGTCGGCCTGCTGTCGCGCGCTGTCGTCGTGGTGAAGGACGGCAAGGTGGTTTATACCGAGCAGGTGGGCGAGATCGCCGACGAGCCCGATTACGAGGCGGCGCTGGCGGCGCTGTAGGCTTTTGGTTTTGCCGCATCATCTTACCGATCCTCGCTTCGCTCCGGTCGGATGATGCTCTAGGCTCTTGGTTTTGCCGCATCATCTTACCGATCCTCGCTTCGCTCCGGTCGGATGATGCTCTAAGTCCGGCGCTAACGATTGACGGAA
>PKTQ01000023.1 GCA_002869085.1 Hyphomicrobiales bacterium
ATCGCGATCCAATTATCACAGGACAACCACTTGTCTTATTTCACATCTATAGATGCAGTGTCTGACAGACTTGCCGGTTCTAATAGATATTTAACCCTTACTCAGAATAATTCAAAACAGTCGACAGACGCGAATCGCTCAATATTCCAACGACGCGTTGCCATCGCGAATGATGTTCATGGACTATTGATGGGGGGAATTTATGAATAACGACAGCACCGAAGCCATTGCGTTTATGAATTCAGCTCTGCCGGGGCCGGAAAACCCCGCAAATCTGCGCCAGAACGTCATTGATGAACTCCCTGCCCTGCTCGGCGATTTTTACGATACGCTCCTGAAATCACCGGCCGCGGAGATGTTTGCCGGCGACAAGGATATCGACCGGCTCAAAACCGCGCAGGCCAAGCACTGGACGGGGCTGTTTGCCGACGATCTCGACGCCGAAACCCTCGGCAACTCAAAGCATATCGGTGAGATTCACCAACAGGCCGGCTTGCCGTCCGGCTGGTATCTGGCCGCCTATGGCTGGGTGCTGATCAAGCTGATCCCGCTTATCACCAGCCAATACCGGTTCCGCCGCGCGGAACAGGATGCGGTGCTGTGCACCCTGGTGGGCCGCCTGTTCAGCGACATGGTCACCTCCATCAACGCCTATGAGAAAAGCTCGGTCAAGCAGGCCGTTCAGGAGATCAAGAATACCAATACCAACAATCTGGAAGGCATCGCCGGATCGATTATCGACGTCAATAATATGATTTTAAAACTGGCTTTCCTGCAAAAGAACTCCCGCGATGTGGCCGGCAACAGCCAGACCATCTCCTCGGCCAGCACCGAACTTGTCTCTTCGGTCGAGGAAATCGCCCGCAACAGCCAGACGGTATCCAGCGAATCTGATCAGGCCAACGAATCCGTCTCGAACGGCCGCGCCGCGCTCGAGCAGATGACCACGACCATCGGCAAGATTTCCGATACGGTCGATCAGACCTCGGAAAATGTGAACAGCCTGGCCGAGGCCTCCGATCAGATCGGCCAGATTCTCACGGTCATTGAGGACATTGCCGATCAGACCAATTTGCTGGCCCTCAACGCGACCATCGAAGCGGCCCGCGCCGGCTAGGCCGGCAAGGGGTTTGCCGTGGTCGCCTCCGAAGTCAAGAATCTGGCCAATCAGACCGCCCGGGCCACCGAAGACATTACCCAGCGCATCGTCTCCCTGCGCGAAGGCATGGCCGGCATACAACAGACCATGCAGGCCTCGACCGCCGCCGTGGATGAAGGAGAATCGGCCATTCGGGAGGCCATGGAGGAAATGGTCCGCATTACCGATCAGGTCGGCAGCGTATCGGGCCGCATGAGCGAGATTTCAGGCATCCTCTCACAGCAGCAGGGCGCCAGCGCCGAGATTGCCGAAAGCATCAGCAACGTCGCGTCAAAAGCCGGCGAGAGCGATGAACTGGTCACGTCCATTTCCGATATCATGCATGTCAATGTGGCCGGCTTCGCCAAAAGCGCCGCCCAGATGTTTGACGAGGGGTCCCCGATATCGCGCTGTGCCACATGACCAAGATCGATCATGTGATGTTCAAGCAGCGCGTGATCGACACCTGCATGGGCAATGACAGTTGGCAAGTGCATGAAGTGCCGGATCATCATTCCTGCCGTCTGGGCAAATGGTACGATAATCTGAACAGTGAGACCATCAGAAGCATGAAGGCCTATGCCGATCTGGTCACCCCGCACAAGCGCGTGCACCAGTCAGCCAAGGAAGCCCTGGCGGCGGCCGAGGCCCAGGACGGCGAAGCCATGAAAGAGGCCCTGAACGCGCTTGATGCGGCCAGCGTGGACGTGCTTGGGCTGCTTGATGAACTGGCCAGGGAAATCACCGCCGACAGCGGCAAGGCACAGCAGGTCGCCTAGATCGCCTAGTGAATATTCATCTTTCGCATCCGCCGCCACAGGGTCGAGCGGTCAATGCCGAGCGCCTCGGCGGCCTTTGACTTGTTGCCGTCGGCCTGATCCAGCGCGATGACGATATCCTGGCGCATGCGGCCATAGCGATCCTCGGGATTCTGTTCCGCCGACGGGGCCTGGCGGCTATCCGCATAGACCCGCACATCCTGCGGCAGGCTCTCGGGCGAGACTTTCTTGTTCACCGCGCAGATCAGCGCATGCTCGACCGCATTTTCCAGCTCGCGCACATTGCCCGGCCACGGATAATCCATCATCATCCGCATCGCCTCGGCGCCGCATTCCACATCGTCCGCATAGCCGCGCCGTTCCAGATTATGGCAGAAATATTGCAGCAGCAGCGGGATGTCCCCCGGCCGTTCGCGCAGGGCCGGGATATAGAGCGGAATCACCGCCAGCCGGTAATAGAGATCGCTGCGAAACTCACCATTATCCACATTCTGGCGCAGATTCTGGTTCGAGGCCGCGATGATGCGCACATCCACCTTGACCGGTTTGTCCGAACCCACCGGTTCGAACTCCTTGTCCTGGATCACCCGCAGCAGCTTGGCCTGCAGATGCAGCGGAATTTCCCCCACCTCATCAAGAAACAAAGTGCCGCCATCGGCGCTTAAGAACCGGCCGGAACGCTCCTGGCTGGCGCCGGTGAAAGCGCCTTTCACATGACCGAACAGCTCCGATTCGATCAGGCTTTCGGGAATCGCCGCGCAATTGACCTCGACCAGCGGCTTGTCGGCCCGCTGGCTGTTATGGTGGACCATGCGCGCAATATGGGTCTTGCCGGTGCCCGATTCCCCCTGAACCAGCACCGAGGCATCGGTCGGCGCCACCTGCTGCACCCGTTCCAGCACCGCCAGCATTTGCGGATCATTGGTAATCAGATCCGACCCGGACCGGTCCAGCACCGCTTCCAGCCGGCGCTTGGCGGTGCGGTCGCGCACAATCAGCAGCATCATGTCGCCGGTCATATTGCTGGCGCGGCAGCAAT
>PKTQ01000024.1 GCA_002869085.1 Hyphomicrobiales bacterium
CCTTTCCATTATTCCACTTCGGATCCATGTGAGTTGCGGCTTTAAACATCGAAACATTTGAAATATTATTGCGTAAAAACCCGTAGATACTTAATATTAATTGCCTAAATCCTGGAATTGATATAAGAATAATGAGAGAGAGTCGATAAATTTGGGAGGGTGCATCATGTCGTTGTTCCGTTTTTTCCTTCCAGTTTTCGGTGTCCTTGCTCTGATCACTTCCACAGCACAGACTCAGGAACTGGATTCCAAGAAACTTCTGGCGGAGCCCAAGACCTATGTCGGGTCGGAGGTCTGCAAGACCTGCCATCTGGAACATTATGATGCCTGGAAGCGCACCCTGCACAGCAAGATGCTGCAGGATGTGAGCCTGAACGGGGATGTTCTTGTTACCGAGCTCGACAAGGCCACCATGATGGCCGATTTCAAGAAGATCGAGAAGAAGCTGAAAATCCCGCTGGATAAGGTCTATTTCCCGGAGCTCAAGGATGTCAAATACACCATCGGCAGCCAGTGGAAACAACGCTATCTGGTGAAAAAAGACGGCACTTATTACATTGCCCCGACCCAGTTCAATATCGATACCGGCCGCTGGGTCAATTATCATGAGAAAGACTGGGACAAACGCCCCTGGCTTAAGAAATGCGGCGGCTGCCATGCCACCGGTGTCGATCTGGAGAAGGAGACCTTTCTTGAGCCTGGCGTTGGCTGCGAATCCTGCCATGGCCCCGGCTCGCATCATGCGGCGTTGCCGGCTGCCGAAACCTTCAAGAAGCGCAGCACTATCGTCAATCCGAGCAAGCTAACCGCCGGTGTCGCCACACAGATCTGCGGCTCCTGCCACAATCGCGGCCATGCCACCAAGGTCAAGGGCGCGGGCTGGCCCGTCGGCTATCGTCCCGGCAAGGCACTGGAGGTTTATTACAAATCCATCGAGCTGGGCGACAAGCATCTTTATGCCTCCGGTCTCTCCAAGGGCCATCACCAGCAATATATCGACTGGAAGAAATCCCGGCATGCCGATAGCGGCGTCAATTGCATGAGCTGCCATGTTGTGCACCAGCTTGGCAATCCGCTGTTCCGCAGCAAAACCAAGGTCGAGGGCGACAAACTCTGCGTGTCCTGCCATGAGCCCGTTGCCCAGACCGGCTCGCATCAGGTGCATAGTTTCGGCAATTGCGCCAACTGCCATATGCCGAGAATCGCCAAGAGCGCCGAATCCGGTGATATCCGCTCGCATGTGTTCAAAGCGCTTTTGCCCAAGGACACCATCGAGACCAAGATTCCCAATTCATGCCAGACCTGCCACAAGCATAAGGACGACGATCTGGCCGATCTGCAGAGGCGTTGGGATGCCCTGACCACCAGGCGGGCCGCTGTCGGCGAAATCATCAAGGCCAATCAGTAACCTGACCGTGACCAAGCACGGGAGGGTCCCATGATACATAGCCGAATGATTGTTTGCCTCCTGACGGCACTGCTCATGGCCTCACCGCTTGCGGCCGAGACCATGAGCCCCGAAAAGGACTATGCCGGCACCGGTTTCTATCGGGATCAGGATACCCTGCCGGGGGCGGTCAGATATTACCGTCAGTTACCCGGCGGCGGTGGCGGACTGTGGGGGCTTGGCCCCGCCCGCAACAAGATCCGCAAATCCAGCTTCAAGGTGGATGCGCATGAAGATGTGGCGGATTTCAGTCCCGAAATCCGCTGTCGCAAGTGTCATTTGCAGCAAACCAAGGATCTGCATGGCCTGAGGATGGGGATTACCTGTGTTCAGTGTCATCGCAGCCAGCCGGTCGCGGGTATTTTCCACTATTACTCGGCGCTCAATCCCATCCGGCGCCATGCCTATGTCTGTGCCAAATGCCATGAGGGCGCCAGCCCTTCCTTTGCCTCCTATATGGTGCATGAGCCCAATCCGATCTCCGCCGAGGCCCGTGAAGGCTTTCCGCTGCTTTATTATGCGGTCTGGTTCATGCTGATCCTGGCGGTGGGGGTGTTTGTGGTGTTCCTGCCCTATACGGCATTGTGGTGGCTGCGCGAATTTTTCGGCAAGCTCAAGGGGAGGGCCTGACCATGGCTGACATTGCTGTCCGCTCCCGCCTGAAACGCTTTGCGCCGGTGCACAGGCTGTGGCATCTGGGCCTGATCCTGGTGTTCATGACCCTGTCGGTCACCGGGGTAGCCTGGATGTTCTACGAGACCCAGTGGGGTCACGGTCTGGCCGCCCTGTTCGGGGGTTATCAGAGCGTGATCGAAATCCACCGTATTGCCGGTCTGGTGATGATGGCCGGCTTTGCCCTGCATATTGCCTGGGCCATCACCCGCATCAACTGGTCCGGCTTGCCGCGATCTTTGCTCGACCCGGATGTGCTGGTTTATCAATGGGTTGATGTCAAAGGCTTCTTCCGGCATTTGGGCTGGATTTTCGGGCTGAACGAGCTGCCGCGCTTCGAGCGCTGGAGCTGGTGGGAGAAGTTCGATTATTGGGCGGTCTGGTGGGGGCTGATGATTGTCGGGGTCACCGGCCTGATGATGTATGACCCGGTGCTGACCAGCGAATATATGCCGGGCTGGCTGCTGAATGTGGCGCTATGGGTGCATCGGATCGAGGCGGTGCTGGCCATGGGACATATCTTCACCATCCATTTCACGGTCGAGCATTGGCGCCCGAGCTCCTTCCCGTTCAATGCGGCCATGTTCGACGGCACCATGGACCTTGAAGAGGCCCGCCACGAGCACCCCGAATGGGTCGCCCGGCTGGAACGCGAAGGCAAGCTCGAAGCCGCGCTCGCGCCGCCGCCTCCGGTGCCGCTGCGCATTCTCTATTTCGTGTTCGGTTATGCCATCATCCTGCTCGGCCTGTTCCTGCTGGTGTTCGGCCTGGCCAACGCGGCCCTGCTGACCCTGTTCTGATCCAGCCGGGCCAGCCGTGAACTTCATGACCGGCCCG
>PKTQ01000390.1 GCA_002869085.1 Hyphomicrobiales bacterium
GAGGTCAGACGGCATGAACAGGCTCGGCCAGGCGGACTCGCCTTATCTGCTGCAGCACGCGGACAATCCGGTTGACTGGTATCCATGGGGCGATGAGGCACTGAGCCGGGCGCGGGAGGAGGACAAACCGATCTTCCTCTCAATCGGCTATTCCACCTGTCACTGGTGCCATGTGATGGAGCGCGAAAGCTTCGAGAATGAAGAGGTCGCCGCCGCCCTCAACAAGCATTTCATCTCAATCAAGGTCGACCGGGAAAGCCGGCCGGATATCGATGAGATTTATATGCTGGCCACCCAGGCGATGACCGGGCGCGGCGGCTGGCCCAATTCGGTGTTTCTCACGCCTTCGGGCGAGCCTTTCCTGGCCGGCACCTATTTTCCGCGCCCGCGCTTCCTGGCGCTGCTGGAGGCGGTGGTGAAGGAATGGAGCGGCAACCGCAAAGCCATCCTCGTCAATGCCGGGCGCGTCGCCGATTACATCCGCGATCATCAAAGCCGGCGGCTGCAGGCCAGCCAGATGACACCGGCGGTGTTTGCCGCTGCCGCAGGCAGCCTGCTATCGGGCTTTGACGATCTGCAGGGCGGGTTCAGCCAGGCGCCCAAATTCCCGCATGAATCGATACTGGCCTTCCTGCTGCACCGGGCCGGGCGCGATGATGACCGGGCGGCACTGGACGCGGCCCTGTTCACCCTCAATGCCATGCAGATCGGCGGCATTCACGATCAGGCCGGCGGCGGGTTTCACCGTTATTCCACCGATAATGCCTGGCTGGTGCCGCATTTTGAAAAGATGCTCTACAATCAGGCGCAACTGGCGCCGCTTTACGCCCGGGCCCATGGTCTGAGCGGCGCGCCGGACCTGGCCCGCACGGCGCGGCGCATTGCCGATTATGTGCTGGGTGACCTCACCAGCCCCGAGGGCGGGTTCTATGCGGCCCGCGATGCGGACAGCGAGGGCAAGGAGGGGCTTTTCTATATCTGGACCCGGGATGAGATCTCCGCTCTGCTACCCCCCGATGATGCGGCGCTGATCATCGATATTTTCAATATCAGCAAGGGCGGCAATTTCGAGGGCGGCAATATTCCGCATCTTGAGCGCAATCTGACCGATCTGGCCATTGAGCGCGGACAACAGCCGGAAGAGTTTACCCGGCGCGTCGATGCCTTGCTGGAGCGGATGCGCGCGGCGCGGGCGAAAAGGCCTGAGCCGCACCGGGATGAGAAAATCCTCACTGCCTGGAACGGCATGATGATCGCCGCGCTGGCCGAATGCGGCGACCTTCTGGACGAGCCGCGCTATGTGGAGGCGGCGGCGCGGGCTGCCGAGCTGCTCTGGTCCCGGGCCCGGCGCGCGGATGGGCGCCTCTGGCGGGTGATCTTCGCCGGGCGCAGCGGCACCGGCGCCCAGCAGGAGGATTATGCCTGGCTGGCGCTGGGGATGATCCGGCTTTACGATGTCACCGGCAACTCGCTATGGCTGGAGCGGGCGGCCCAACTTGCCGAAAAGATGATCGCGCTTTTCGCCGATGAGACGGCGGGAGACTTCTACCTGACCGAGGGGGGCGGGGAATTGTTCAGCCGCCCGAAAATGAAATATGACGGCGCCACCGCCTCAGGCAATGCGGCGGCGCTGGAGATGCTGGCGCTGTTGTCGCGGCGGCGCCCGGACCCGGATCATAGTCGCCGCGCCGAAGCGGCCATCGCCGCGCTGTCGGGTTTTGCCGCGGCGGCGCCGGCAGCCCATGCCTATGGGCTGATGGCGGCGGATGCCTTTCTGGGCGGCCCCTATGGCGCGCGGGCATTTCTGGGCCAGGGGGCGCTGAAAGCCGAAGCCCGCTGGCACGGGCAGGAGGTGAGGGTGGTGCTGAAACTGGCGCCGGGCTGGCATGTGAACGCGAATCAACCGCTGGATAAAGAGCTTATCGGCACCAGGCTTGAGGTGAAGGCGGCGGGCGGTCATGACTGGAGCGCGCCCCAATATCCTGATCCGGTGCTGCGCAGGCTGAATTTCGCCGATAAGGAAATGGCGCTCTATGAGGGCGAGGCGGTGATCACCCTTACCGCCGGCCAGCCCCGCGAAAACAAGGAAATGGGCCGTGTTGTGCTATCTCTCGAGGTGCAGATCTGCAGTGATGAGATTTGCCTTGAGCCGCAAAGGGCCCTGTTGCATTTGCCATATGGTGCCTGAATGGCGGCGGAGGGTTCCGCACCGCGCCGATCAGTTGCGCCGCACCTACCCGTAGGATAGTATTCAGAAAAGCAGATATATTGATGGGGAGTTCGGGGAATGGATAATGAGAAGGGCTGGATCACACTGTTCTGGACCATGATCGGCCTCGGCATTCTGGCCGTGATTTTCAACAGTGGTAAGGTTGAATCGGACCTGACCGAACGCGTCAACGAAGCTCTGCACAATAACGGCTATGACTGGGCCAGCGTCAAGGAAGGTTCCGGACGCAATCTGGTGCTGGTGGGACGCGCCCCGGTGATGGCGGCGCGCGAACCGGCGATCGAGGCGGCGCGCGAGGTTTACGGCGTGCGCTGCGTCGATGATGAGATCAGCATCAGCGAGCCGGCCTCGCCCTATCGCTGGTCGGCCAGCGCCGACATGTCCCGCATCACCCTGTCCGGCCATGTGCCCGATGAAGCAACCCGCGTGCTGATCAATCAGAAGGCGGGCGAGATCGCGGTCAATCGTCAGGTCAAGGACGATATGGTCCTGGCCGACGGTGCGCCGGATGAAGGCTGGCTGGAAAATATCGCCTTTGCGCTCGATCAGGTCCGGAGCCTGAAAAACGGCAGCGTGAAACTGGTGGATCAAGCGGTCAGCATCGAAGGCACCAGTTGGAACAATGACGACGCCAAGGCCCTGAATGCCCTGAAGGAGGCGCCGGCCGGTTACAGCCTGAGCCGGACGATCAAATCACCGGCCATGCTGGCGGCGGAGAGCGCGCCGGTGGAGGAAGAAACCAAAACAGCCGAAAAGGCCGAGGGCGGTGACAAATCAGGCGCGGCTGAGGCGGTGAAGGCCGGTGAGGACAAGGCGCCGGCGGATGCCGCTAAAGGCACCAAGGATACCAAAGCGGCTGCGGGCGAGGATGCGGCTCCGGCTGCCGCCCCGGCCACTGCTGTGAGCGAGGGCAAGGCGGCTGGGCAAGCGGATGATGCGCCTCCGGGGGATGCCAAAACGGCCTCAGCGCCGGCCAAGGCCGATGATGAGGCAATGGCGGGCATGAAAGAGAGCGCCGGCAAGGAGGCGGTGACCGACACGGTCAGCGCCAAATCGGGCGATGAAAGCGCGGCGGCGCCGGAAGCTTCGAAATCTGACAAGCCGGGTCTTTTCAGCAAGGCGCTGTCGGCGATCAAGTCGCTGGGCGGAAAGAACGAGGCGGATAATGCTGAGGGCGCGGGCGATCCGGCCCGGGTGAACAGCGGCGCCAAAAGCGATGCCACCGTCACGCCGGCCACCGGTGAAGCCGGCGATGCGGCGCCGGCGCCGGGCCAGGCGGCCCGCTCGGACGGCACTGAGAACGGCGCGGCCAGCCCGGATGCCAAGCAGCAAAGCGCCAGCAATGGCGGTTCTGCGGACGCGGTGAATGGCGGCCCGGCCACACCGGCGGGCAGCGATTCCGCCGCCGCCAGCGCCAAACCCGTTTCCGGCGTTCCGGAGGCCGCGACTGAGCCGGCGGATAAAGCCGCGCCGGCGGCGGGCGCAAAGGATCCCGACGGCAAAGCCGCCATGGCCGAGGCACCCGCAAAGGTTCAACAGCCAGCCGGGCAGGAAGCGGCTGGCAAGCAACCGGCTTATCCGGTGCCCCCGGTGATGCTGGGGCCGTCCTGGGGCGCGCCCAGGCCCGGCCCCTGGGGTCCTCCGGACTATTATGGGCCGGGTTATTATTATCCCACTCCGTCCTGTCCATGGGGGCCGGCCGCGTGCGGACCGCTGTCGTAATGGACCGCGGGGAGGGTGAAGGCTGATTATTCCGCCGACTGGCGGCAGAGCCTGC
>PKTQ01000086.1 GCA_002869085.1 Hyphomicrobiales bacterium
AGCAGGAAAAAGACGCTAAGCCTGAACCAGTTCAGACAGCACGATGGCTTTTTCAGTGGAGATGAAGGAATCGTAGCACAGGATCATATCCACCCGCTTGCCGCCATTGGACAGGGGCAGGCGCAGCCAGAACTGAACCAGATGCTCCTTGCCACGGGCGGGGGCGCGGACAATGCCCTGAGCGGGGCGTTTGCGATCGACGATGCGGTAGCAGGCGGCCAGCCAGTAATCCCGGTTAAAACCCCACTGAACCTCGTCCAGATAGGTGCCGGTCATCTCGCGCTGATAAACATCGCGCAGGCCGGTGCCGGCCAGGCGGACCCGGTACCGCTTGGGGTCATGCTCGACATCGATGAGACTGATGGTCGGCAGCAGCCTTTTAAAGCCGGAGGGGTGGATCTCATTACGGGACGGCATCGATTTTCCATCGGCCTGCCGGCGCCAGTAATCATAGAGCTGCAGTTGTTCAGGAATGACCAATTGCGCGCGAAATGCCAGTTCGGATTCCAACGGCCCCCCCATTTCTCAAGTCTGAAGCGAATCAGATAACAATATGAATCCAAAACGGGAATCATGACAAGAAAAAATTAACCATTGCCGCAGGCTTCCGGTTTTTGCAGCACAACCAGAACATGAAAAAGCCATCCGACCGGCCCGGTCGAATGGCTTATCTTGTGAGGGAGCTGCCGGCGGTCAGCTATATGTAGCGGTGTGCCGGCGGATCATCCGGCGGCCAAAAAGTCCGCCTGCGACAAATTATTTCCTCTTGCGCTTCTGGCCGAGGCCGATCTCCTTGGCCAGGCGCGAGCGCGCGGCGGCATAGCTCGGCGCCACCATCGGATAATTGGCCGGAAGACCCCATTTCTCACGATATTCCTCGGGGGTCATGTCGTAATGGGTGCGCAGATGGCGCTTCAGGGATTTGAACTTCTTCCCGTCCTCAAGGCAGATGATATAATCGTCGGTCAGGGACTTCTTTACTGAAATGGCCGGCTTCTGCGGCGGCGCGGCCGGCTCTTCCTCGATGGTGGAGGTCCTTTCCAGGGCCGAATACACATCATTGATCAGGCCCGAAAGATCAGTGACAGCAACCGGATTGTTGCCAACATAGGCCGCAACAATATCGGTGGTAAATTCTATAAGGTTGATATCTATTTTTTCATCAGCCATGGGTCATTCCTCATTTATGCCGAATGTTTGATGCAGCGCAATTCAACAATTCCAGCAAACTCAACAGTGGGGACACGGGCAATACCGAAAATCAAATAATTTTCATACTGCCGCTACTAAAAGATTAGCCTCATACATATATCACCTGATCAGAATGACAAGTATTTTTTCGGGTTTTTTTCTTGTCGTACAAGTTACCAAGAGAATACCGTTAAGAATTGATAAAGTTACACCAATATCTATCTATGGTAGCATAATGGTTTAGTTTTTAATCATTCAACTTCAATTTCCGAATCAACAGCCGGTGATAGCAAAATTCATGGCCTGAACCCGCACCGCACCCGGAAATCAGGGGCAAAAACGCCCATTGGTGGGCCTGGCGGAGGGGGAGGCGAGGACCGTGCCGCCGGGCCGCCGGCTTGAAACGGCGCGCCAGGCTCACCAGATCAGGCCAAAGCCGGCCCCGGCGAACAGCCGGGCCATTGCGCGCCAATCCCGCGGCGACTTGTCGCGGCAAATCTGATAGATTTTCCCTTTCGCCCGCCAGACCAGCAAATAACGGATACGGCCCAGATGAAAAGCAAAAAACCCGACGCCGAGTGGCAAGCCACTCTCAGCCCCGAAGCCTATCGAATCACCCGCCAGCACGGCACCGAACGCCCGTTCACCCATAATTACAATGTGGAGAAACGAGACGGCGTCTATCACTGCGTCTGCTGCGGCGAGCCTCTGTTCGACAGCGCCGCCAAATATGATTCCGGCTCGGGCTGGCCGAGCTATACCAGTCCGGTCAGCGAAGACGCGGTGATGGAGCATGAGGATAACAGCCTGTTCCGCAGCCGCACCGAGATCAGATGCGCCTCATGCGATGCGCATCTGGGCCATGTATTCAGCGATGGCCCCCAGCCCACCGGCCTGCGCTATTGCATCAATGGCGGCGCGCTGGATTTCAAGAGCGAGGAAGAGGCTTGACCCCGCCCTCCCCGCCGCGGGCCCGGCGGCGCCCGGTCACGTCCAGCACCCATGGCATAGAGCGCAAAGATGACTATGCCTGGCTGCGCGCCGCCAACTGGCAGGAGGTGATGCAGCACCCGGACCGGCTGGATGCGGAGATCCGCGCCTATCTGGAGGCAGAAAACCACTATACCGAATCCATGATGGCCGATTGCGCCGACCTTCAGACAAATTTGTTCGAGGAGATGAAGGGCCGCATTCCGCAAAACGACGCCTCGGTGCCGGCCCGGGACGGGGATTTCGAATATTTCAGCAAATTCGTCGAAGGGCAGCAATATCCGGTGTTCTGCCGCCGCCCGGCCGGCACGGAGGGCGAGCAGGTGCTGCTCGACGGCAACCGGCTGGCACAAAGCGAGGCCTATTTCAATATTGGCGGGTTTGCCCACAGCCCCGACCATAGCCGCATCGCTTATGCGTTCGACAATAAGGGCTCGGAATATTACCGGCTGCGGGTGATCGATGCGGCCTCGGGGGCGCAGATCGGCCCGGATATCGAGGACAGCAATGGCGATCCGGTGTGGGCGGCGGATTCCCATACTCTGTTCTTCACCCGGCTCGATGCCCACCACCGCCCGTCGCGAATTTATCGCTGCGACAGCGACAGCGGCGATTGCCATCTGGTGTTCGAGGAGGCCGATAGCGGCTTTTTCACCGGCATTGGCAGCACCCAGAGCCGGCGCTTCCTGGTGATCGACAGTCATGACCATCAGAGCTCTGAAATCCGGCTGATACCGGCAGACCGGCCGGACGCGGAGCCG
>PKTQ01000388.1 GCA_002869085.1 Hyphomicrobiales bacterium
CTCCTGAAGCTCGACCGCCTTCACATATTCGTTCACCGCGCGCGAGGTCGGGGTGGCGATCTGCCGGGTGATCAGGGTCATGGTGGCGATCAGCGTGGCGGCGATGCAGGCCCAGGGCGAAACGAACATGAACAGCGCCGCCAACGCGTAATAATATCCCCTGATGCCGGAATTGAAGGTCTTCAGGGCCTCCGACATCACTTTGGCCGCATGATTGACCAGTTGCTCATCCACCGGCTTATCCTCCGAGGCGTCCGGCAGCGCCCCCATCAGGGCGATGGCGTAGATCAGCTTGCGCAGGGCATAGGTGAAGGAGAAAAAGCACACCGTCAGCACCAGGGTGAGAAAGCCATATTGCAGGGCGAACAGCTCCATGCTGATCTTGCTGATGAAATGCAGGTTGGACAGGGTACGGTGCAAATTCTCCAGGCTGACCAGCACCGTCAGCACCCCGGCCAGCACGATCAGCGTCGCCGAGCCGAAAAACGCCACCGAATGAATGATATGACCGATCAGCACCGCATCGAACGGCTTGGCCTGCCGGCGCGTCATCGCCCGCACCCATTGCCGGCGAACCAGCTCGAGCCGGGAATTAAGCGAACCATGGCCGAGAAACGAAAGGAGCGGGCCATAGGTGAACCAGCACAGCACCACCAGCAGCACAGCGGCAACATGAACGAAACTGAAATCGGGCGGCAGCATGGCGGATGTCCTTGTTGCTGAGGATGATAGCCTTGTGCGGCCCGGCGGCTCAACCCAATTGCCAGGCCTTGATCGCATCGACGGGTGCGATCAGCATGATCAGATTGAGGGTGAGATTGTCCCGGATCACCGCCCCGGCCAGCAGCTCCAGCCCCAGCGCGATGACCACCGACAGCCACACAGGCAGCCTCCAGGCCAGCAAAAAGCCGATGATCATGAACAGGATATCGCTGACCGAATTGATCACGCTGTCCCCGAAATAATCGAGGGCGATGGTCGCTTCCCGGTAGCGGTTGATGATGAAATCGGTGTTCTCGAACACCTCCCATGCCGCCTCGATCGCCGCCGCGATCACCAGCCGTAGCCCCACCCCCGGCGAGCCGGGCAGCCAGCGCAGCAGCGCATAGAACAGCAGGCCGTGCACCATATGCGAGGGCGTGTACCAGTCGGCGATATGCTGGGAGTTTTCCGAGCTGAACACCTCCCCGTGCCACAATTTGACAAAGCCGCACTGGCAGATCGGGCTGCGGCCCATCAGCAGCAGGGTGACGGCGGCGACCGCAATGATCAGGGCAACGGCGGCCACATGGCGCATATCCGGGCGTGATGGGGGCTGGATCAAGTCAGGGCTCATTTCAGACGGAAATCGGCGTGAAGGCAAACCGCCGGCGGGATATTTTGAGCCATATTCATCCCGCGATTCTGCGCCGCGCACAAGCCCCGCAGGCGCCTGCCTGCCCGCCACCCCGTTCCGGCCAGTGCCGGGCCTTCGCCGCTGCGGGGTTAACTTGCCGCCGGTTCGATCGGGTAGTGATTGAGTCCAGCCCATGCGGCGATGGCCGGCTCTCCGGCGAGGTCAATCACCTCCGCGCCGCTTTCCAGCAAGGCGGCGATCCGGTTCCGCGCCTCATCGCTGCTGGGTTTTTTCGCCGCGAAATCCGGGTCCAGATGGATCTCGGCCAATGCCAGGTGATATTCGTAATACCCGCTGCCGGCGTCTTTTTCCGGCCCGCGCAGAGCAATGGCTTTTTCGAAAACCTGCTTGGCCCGGACCCAGTCCGGCTCGGCCTGGCGCACCAGTGCATAGCCCAATTGCCCGTAATTGCGATGATATTTGTCCGGCGCCGCCTTGATCAGCCCCTCGAACACCGGGATGGTGCGCTGCACCAGTTCCGCATTGCCGCCCGGTTTCCAATTGTTGCGGCGCACTTTCCTGGCATTACGGAAAATCAGCGACCTTGCCACCAGCGAGGCCGCACCGACCTTGTCTTGGATATTTTTGAATTTTTCCGCTTTGGGATCGGATTTTTCATCCAGATAGGACTCGACCAGTTCCAGCGCGTCCGCATCACTGTCATTCTGCTGTTGCTGTTGAACATGCAGGATGGTTTCAATTTCCGATTCCAGCAGAGCGTGCTGGCGCCGCAGCAGCGCTTCCATATAGATGCGGGTCCACAGATAAAAGAACAGGAAGCCGGTCAGGAAGAAATAGAGGATCAGGGCAATCGCCAGCGCCTGGGCCACCGCGCCATTGCCGCCGGAAATCAGCACCGGACCGAAACTCTTGCCGGCGCCGGCCAGGAAATCGCTGATTTTCTGATACTGGACCAGGGTCAGCCCGATGATGATCTTGGTCAGCCAGTCGGAAATCTGCTCCAGATTGGTGTTTTCGACATATTGCCGTCCGCCATTCGCGCTGGCGATCACAGTTTCCGGACCCTGCTTGGAATGGGGGATGCCGAACAGAAAGCCGAAAAACCCGCCGGCGAGGGCCGAGGCCGCCGCCAGCAGCACCCCGCCCAGCATGGCGGCCATGCGTCCGAACCCGGCATTGCTCACCCCCAATATGGCCACCACCACCAGACCGGCGGCCAGGGCGCCCAGCATGGCGGCGATCCAGCCGGTTTCACGGTTCAGATTGGCCATGGCGCAGGAAAACCTGTTCGGCATGATGCTGTCCCCCGTTTGCGGCCGGCTGGTTTGAGCGCCGGCTCAATATTGCTCCGCCGCATTGTGCGGTCGCATTGCCCGGTCGCATTGTCCGGTAGCCATGTCCGGTAGCCATGTCTGGCCGCGCGCAAAGCCACACGGATCGCGTTTACGGATAGGTTATTATACCCGTTTTTGGTGTTTTTCTCAATGGATTTTCAGGCGTGGCTTTTGATCCGCCTTAAGGCTCAGGCGGCAAATGACGGCATGAAGGGCCGTGGAACCGGACGGATCGCTTATTGCAGCC
>PKTQ01000169.1 GCA_002869085.1 Hyphomicrobiales bacterium
AAAATGAACGGGAAGGCGATATGAGCATAAACCAACTGGCCGGTCCTGACCGCAGGATCATCTTCGATCTGGTGCGGGTGTCGGAACAGGGCGCATTGGCCGCCGCCAGGCACCGGGGGCGCGGCAATGAAGAAAACGCCGATATCGCCGCTGTGACCGCGCTTGGCGCCGAGCTGGAGAAGCTCGACCTCTCGGGCACCATCATTATCGGCGAGCCTTTGGGCGCACCGGCGCTGTCGGTCGGCACCACCATCGGCAATGGCAACGGCCCGCAGGTGGATATCGCGGTCGATCCGCTGGAAGGGCCGACCCTGTGCGTGAAGGATCTGCCCAATGCGCTGGTGGCGCTGGTGATCGCCGATCAGGGCGCGCTGCTCAAATGCGACGGGCTGAAAATGGAAAAACTGGCCATTGGCGGCCAGTATGAGCCGGATCTGGTGCATATTGACGCCAGCCCCCAGGACAACATCAAAGCCCTGGCGGCCGCAAAGGGCGTTGCGCCGGAAGATGTCACCGTATGCACGCTTGACCGCTCGCGTCACGCCCGGCTCATTGAGGCGGTGCGCGAGACCGGCGCGTCATTGCGGCTGATCAGCGATGGGGACATTGCCGGGGTGATCGCGGCGGTGATGACCCATAATACCGGCATCGACATGTATATGGGCATTGGCGGGGCGCCGGAAGGGGTGATCGCGGCCTCGGCTCTGCGCTGCATGGGCGGGCAGATGCAGGGGCGGATGGTGATGAACGACCGGAGCGATGCCGCCATGGCAGAAGCGCTCGGCATCGCTGAGCGTGGCCGCATCTATGCGCTTGAGGACATGGTGGGTGGCAATCTGATCTTCGCCGCCAGCGGCATTACCGACGGCATGATGCTCAAGGGGGTGCGGTTCGCCCGCCATATGGCGATCAGCGAGACCATTGTGATGAGCAGCGCCACCGGCACCCAGCGGCGGATTCAGACCCGTCACCGCCTGTGACCATGGCCGGGGCGCCTTCGGCTTTTCTCGGGGTGACGCGCTCGCTGCGCGGGCGCAAATGGCTGGCCCGGCTTGACGACAATAGCCGGGCGGTGGAAATCGCCCAGAAAACAGGCGTCGAGGAACTGGTGGGCCGGGTGCTGGCCGGGCGCGGCATCGCGCCGGAGCAGGTCAGGGACCATCTGGCGCCCACTTTACGCAATTATCTTCCAGACCCGATGGTGCTGGCCGACATGGAGCGGGCAGCAGAGCGCATCGTGGCCGCCATTCTGGCGGGCGAGCGCATCGCGGTGTTCGGCGATTATGACGTGGACGGGGCGACCTCTTCGGCGATCCTGGCCCGGTTCCTGACCGGGTTCGGGCGCACGCCGCGGCTTTACATTCCGGACCGGATCGGCGAGGGCTACGGCCCCAATCCGGAAGCTTTCGCGCAATTGGCAGGCGAGGGGGCCAGCCTGATCATCACGGTGGATTGCGGCACCCAGTCCTATGCGGCGATGGCCGAAGCGGTGCGGCTCGGGGTCGATGTGATCGTGCTCGACCATCATCTGGCCGAAGAGGCCTTGCCGCCGGCCCATGCCATCGTCAATCCCAACCGCCATGACGACATGTCCGGCCTCGGCCAGCTTGCCGCCGTGGGGGTGACCTATCTGACGGTGATCGCGGTCAACCGGCTGCTGCGCGCGGGCGGGCACTATGACGACCGGTCCGAGCCCGATCTGCTGCAATGGCTGGATCTGGTGGCATTGGGGACCATTTGCGACGTGGTGCCGCTGACCGGACTGAACCGGGCAATGGTGGCCCAGGGGCTGAAAGTGATGGCCCGGCGCGAGAATATCGGCCTTGGCGCGCTGATGGACACGGCACGGGCCGAGGGGCCGCCCGATACCTATCTGGCCGGTTTCATGCTGGGGCCGCGCATCAATGCGGCCGGGCGTATCGGGGATGCCAGCCTCGGGGTGCGGCTGCTGACCTCGTCGGATACGGATGAGGCCGAGACGATTGCCCACAGGCTCGATGCGCTCAACGCTGAGCGCAAGGCGATGGAAGAGCGGGTGATGGCCGAGGCGATGGAGCGGGCCGAGGCGGAGCTTGAGGCCGATCCCGATTGTCCGGTGCTGGTGCTGGCCGATAGCGGCTGGCATGCCGGGCTGATCGGCATTGCGGCGGGCCGGATCAAGGAGCGCTTCGAGCGCCCCTGCATTGTCATCGGGCTCGATGGGGCAAGCGGCAAAGGGTCGGGCCGCTCGGTGCCCGGGGTTGATCTCGGCTCGGCGATCCGCGCGGCGGCTGATCTTGGGCTGATCGAGAAGGGCGGCGGCCATCCGGTGGCGGCGGGGCTGAGCCTCAATGAAGGGCAGGTGGAAGGCTTTCGGGCCTTTATGCGCGAGCGGCTCGGCGAGGATGTGGCGGCGGCTCGGGCGCTCGGCGCCTTCCAGCTCGACGGGGCGATGACCGCCGGCGGCGCCAGCCTAGAGCTGGTGCGGGCGCTGCAGGCGGCGGGCCCGTTCGGCAATGGCAATCCGCAGCCGCGATTTGCCTTTCCCGCGCATCAGGTATCCTATGCCGATATCGTCGGTAATGGCCATGTGCGCTGCAGCTTGCGCGACGGCAGCGGCGCCGCGCTGGCGGCGATCGCCTTCCGCGCCGCGAACACCCCGCTTGGCGAGGCGCTGTTGGGGGCGGATGTCCGGCCGATGCATGTGGCCGGCAGCCTCAAGATCGACACCTGGCAGGGGCGTGAAAAGGTCAAATTGTTCATCGACGACGCCGCCCTGCCGGGGATGGGATGAAACGGGCAAATAATGCGCCGGTCGGCCTTCAGGGCGCTTGCAATCCCGTCCTGAAAATCTTATAAGCGCGCCAATTGTCTTACGTGGTCCCTTCGTCTATCGGTTAGGACGCCAGGTTTTCAACCTGGAAAGAGGGGTTCGACTCCCCTAGGGACTGCCA
>PKTQ01000084.1 GCA_002869085.1 Hyphomicrobiales bacterium
ATCACCGGCGCTGATGGCAGCTATCGCTTCCGCACCATCATGCCGGTGCCTTATCCGGGCCGCACCCCGCATATCCATGTGAAGGTGCTGGCCTTTGAGCAACGCCTGACCACTCAGTTTTACATTGAAGGTCATGCGCAAAATGAACGTGACTGGCTCTATGGCAGGATGAGCCGCGCCGAGCAGCGCGCGGTCGGCATGCGCTTTGCCGCCGGTAAAGCCGGCCCGGAAGCAAAAGTGGATATCGTTCTTTAAGCTTCGAAGCCGCTGAGCGTCACGGACAAGTGAAGTTCCCGTGCTCGGTTTTAAGTCGCGGCGGGACTATCTTATAGTCGGCGCTGGACGCCAGCGCGCCGCGATGCGGGGCTATTCAGAGTGAGAGAGCGGATGACGAGCGAGGTTCAACAGGGGGTGATGGCATGGCTGATCGGCCGGCCGCGCCAGAAACGGGCCTTCGGCGCCCTGCTTGGCGGGCGCACCGGCCGGCTGCCGACGCGGGTCAAGGCGGTGATCACCAGCCAGGACAATAACAGCGAAGTGCTGGTGCGGATCATCCAGCTGCTTATCGTGGCGGTGATGGGTGTTTTATACATGCTGGCGCCCAAGACCGATGCCGGCACCAATTTTTCGCCGGTGCCCTATGCGCTTGCCAGCTATCTCAGCCTGACTTTGTTTGGCCTGATCTGGGCCTGGAACCGGGAATTGCCGGGCTGGTCGATCTTCGCTTCGGTGCTGTTCGACATCTCGCTGCTGATGGTGCTGATCTGGAGCTTTCACATTCAATATATGCAGCCGGCCTCGTTCTATCTGAAGGCGCCGACTCTTTTATACATCTTCATCTTCATCTCGCTCAGGGCCTTGCGGTTTCAAGCCCGCTATGTGGTGGCGGCCGGGCTGATGGCGGCGCTGGGCTGGCTGGCGATGATCGCCTATGTGGTGCTGTCGGATCCGCATGACACCATGATCACCCGCGATTATGTGGCCTATATGACCAGCAATTCGATCCTGCTCGGGGCCGAGTTCGACAAGATCATCTCAATCCTGCTGGTCACCGGCATTCTGGCCCTGGCGATCCGCCGCGCCCACAGCCTGCTGGTGCGCTCGGTATCCGAACAGGAGGCGGCGCGGGATCTGTCGCGGTTTTTCGACGACAAGGTGGCCAGCCAGATCCGCGATGCCGACCAGGCGATCAGCGCCGGCGAGGGCGTGAAGCGCGATGCGGCGGTGCTGAATGTGGATATTCGCGGCTTCACTTCCATGGCCGAGAAGATGGATGCCGGCGAAGTGATGCGGCTGCTGGCGGATTATCAGAGCCGGCTGGTGCCGCTGATCCAGGCCGAAGGCGGCAGCATCGACAAATTCATGGGCGACGGCATCATGGCCACTTTCGGCGCCGCCGCGCCCTCGGCCAGCCCGGCCGCCGATGCGCTGAGAGCACTGGATGCGATCATGAGCGAGACAGACAGCTGGTCCGGCGGCGGGACGCTGGCGCGGGTCATCGTCAATGGGGCGGTGGATGCGGGTCCGGTGGCGTTCGGGGCGGTCGGCAATGAAAACCGGCTTGAATATACGGTGATCGGCGCGCCGGTCAATTTCTCCGCCAAGCTGGAAAAACACAATAAGGCGCTGGGCTGCCGCGCCCTGGTGTCGGCCAAGGCCTATGAGGCGGCGCTGGCCCAGGGCTATCAGCCGCCCGCCGACGCCGAGGCGACCCAATGCGCGGTGCATGGCAGCGAGGGCATGCAGAATCTGGTGATCCTGCACCGGTAGTGGGGTTTGGAAACGGCCATAGATGCATGAGTTCCTGAAAAAAGGGCGCCCGTTGAAGCGCCCTTTTCAGGATTGGAT
Organism: Hyphomicrobiales bacterium; assembly: GCA_002869085.1. Taxonomy (GTDB): domain Bacteria; phylum Pseudomonadota; class Alphaproteobacteria; order Rhizobiales; family BM303; genus BM303. The sequence continues at coordinate 1,849 of PKTQ01000084.1, forward strand.
TTTCGTTGCAGCCGCTCAGGGCCGGCGCGGCGTCGATCCGCGCACCCGCAATGCGGCCGTGGTGTCGCGCGACGGGTTCAGGCCAGTCACCGGAATGCCGCGGCCACGCGAGGCGGGCACCGGATAGCCGGGGGTGGCTGAAATCGGTGAATAGCCGGGAACCGGAGGGCGATAGCCTGGTGTGGGCGGATAAGGCCGGGGTGCAGGCGGACGGTAGCCGGGCGTTACCGGAGCCGGATATGGCTGGGCCACCGGAGGCCGGTATCCCGGCGTGGTGGGATAGCCCGTTGCTGCCGGGGGATAGCCCGTTGTTGCCGGGGGATAACCGGCATTCACAGGATAACCGGTGGCAGGCGGGTAGCCGGCGGCCGGATAACCGCCCGGTTGCGGAGCGCCGCCCCCAGCCGCCTGCTGGAACAGGGCATTCTGCTGCTGGGGCGTCATATATCCGGTGGGATTCTGCCCCAATGATGTCTGGAACTGGCTGATGCCGGCGCGGGTGCTGCGGCCCATCAGGCCATCGGCAATGCCGACATTATAGCCAAGCGCCGCCAGGGATTGCTGGATGCGCACGGTATTGGGGGAATATAGCACCTGGGGACGCGGCGGCGCGTAGACCGGCGGGCGCGGGCGAGCATAGACCGGTGGGCGCGGGCGTGCGTAGACCGGCGGGCGCGGGCGATGGCGTGGATAATAGCCTCGTGGAGGGCGTGAGCGCGGCCCGGACGTCGTCACTGGCGGCCGGGCATTATTCCTCTTGTTTTTGCTCAGAGCGTGCAGAAGCGCCACGCCGGCGGCTCCAGCCGCCACACCCAGCAGCACCTTGTCGGTTTTCTTGCCGGCGAAAGCCGGTTGCGGGGCGATGAGAATGAATGCCGCCATGACGGCAGCTGCCGACGAGACTGCAAGTATTTTATTTGTTCTGGTTACTGCAGGCATGTGTTTTGAACTCCTTCAAGCACGATTTGATATCGGGCCATGCAATCAACAGGGGTGAAAACGCCGCCAATAGCAAGGCCGCAACAGAGAACCGGCTCTGTGATCACGACATCGTGACTTG
>PKTQ01000059.1 GCA_002869085.1 Hyphomicrobiales bacterium
AACCCGTCGATGCCGCCCTGCTCGGCAAACATGTCGGGCCGTAATTGCAGATCGCCGTTTCGGGTCAGCGCTTCGGGCGGCAGGCCGAGTGCGGCGCAATCGATGGGCTTGCGCGCCATATCGGCATGGTCTTGAAGGAATGCGGCGATGCGCTCAGCGCCTTCCTCGGGGTGCAAAGAACAGACGCAATAAACCAGCTCGCCGCCCGGCTTCAGCCGATGATAGGCTTTTTCCAGCAAGCTGGTCTGTACCGGAACCAGCGATTCGATCATGTCAGGGGTTTTCAGCCTTTGCACATCGGGATGGCGCCTGATGGTGCCGGTCGATGAACAGGGCGCATCAAGCAGCACCGCATCGAAACGGGTGTCTGACTGCCACTCCAGGGCATCGGCGGCAACCATATCGGCATTGAGATGCAGCCGGTCCATATTCTCGGCCAGCCGGCCGAGGCGCCGGCGCGAGATATCGAGCGCGGTCACCTGGGCGCCGGCCTGGGCCATCTGGGCGCTCTTGCCGCCGGGGGCGGCGCATAGATCGAGCGCATGTTTGCCGCTCAGATCCTCGAACAGGCGCACCGGAATGGCGGCGGCGGCATCCTGCACCCACCACTCGCCCTCGGCAAAGCCGGGCAGATCGGGAATGGCGCCGGCTCGGGCGAGCCGCACCGAGCCGGTTGGAAGAAGCGCGCCGCCCAGCCGGTCCGCCCAGCCAGGGGCGTCCTCTTTGACGCTGAGATCGAGCGGCGCGGGCTGCAGATGGGCTTCGGCTATGGCGCGGGCGCCCGCTTCACCATAGCTGGCGACCCAGCTTTGCCACAGCCAATCCGGGCTATTGAGGCGCCCTGCCTCAGCTCCGGCCTTCAGTTCCTTGCCCTGGCGGGCGATATTGCGCAGCACCGCATTGGCCAGATTCTTCAGATGCCGGGCATTGCGGTCCTTGCGGGCCAGTTTGATGGCGCAGTCGACCACCGCATGGGGCGGCATGTCCAGAAACAGCAATTGCGCCGCTGCGGTCTGTAATATCTCACGCAGATCGCCGGATTTGCGCGGCATGCCCCGGCTCATCAGCTCGGCCAGGATCCCGTCGATCTCGGTCAGCCGGCGCAATGTGGTCAGCACAATGAGGCGGGCGAGGTTACGGTCGCGCGCCGCCAGAGGCGGGCCGGGCAACGGCTCATGCAGCACCTCGTCCAGGGGCCGTTGCCCGCGCAGACATTGGCGCAGCCAACTGATCGCAACCGCCCGCGCCGCAAGGCCAGGTGTGTTCAAGCCGTTCTTCAAGCTGTTCTATCCCCAGGGGCCCCGTTCACCGCCATGATCCGAGCCCGAACCGGACCATGGTCCGGAAGGCATATCATGCCGGGGCCGCCGAGGCGAGGCCGTTTGGGGACCTCTGCCCATTTCCCGGGCCATGGCCTCGAGGCGGGCAATGCGGTTTTCCATGCTGGGATGGGTGGAGAACAGATTGTCCATGCTCTCGCCCGACAAGGGGTTGGCGATGAACAGATGCGCGGTGGCCGGATTGGCCTCCGCCGTGTCATTGGGAATGCGCGATGCGGACAGCTCGATCTTGTTCAGCGCCGAAGCCAGCGACAGGGGCGAGCCGGAAATCTCGGCGCCGATGCGGTCAGCCTGATATTCGCGGGTGCGGCTGATCGCCATCTGCACCAGCCCGGCGGCCATCGGCGCCAGAATCATCAGGGCGATAGTGCCGATCAGGCCGAGGGGATTATTGTTGCGGTTGCCGCCAAAGAACATCGAGTAGCTGGCCAGCATCGAGATGGCGCCGGCGATGGTGGCGGTGACGGTCATGATCAGGGTATCGCGGTTTTTGACATGGGCCAGCTCATGGGCCATCACCCCGGCAAGCTCGTCGCGGCTGAGCATGGTCATCAGGCCGCTGGTGGCCGCCACCGCCGCATGCTCAGGGTCGCGCCCGGTGGCGAAGGCATTGGGCTGGGGATTGTCCATGATATAGACCTTGGGCATGGGCAAGCCGGCGCGGCGGGTGAGGCCGCGGACAATGCCGTAAAGCTCAGGCGCCTCGCGCTCGGTAGCTTCGCGGGCGCCGTGCATTTTCAGCACCATCTTGTCCGAATTCCAGTAGCTGAACGCGTTCATGCCCAGGGCGACGATAAAAGCGATCATCATGCCGCCCTGTCCGCCGAGCAGATATCCGACGCCCAGAAACAGCGCCGTCATGGCCGCCAGCAGAATTCCGGTGCGGAATAAACTCATGTCAAAGGCTCCTCATCAAGGCCGTTTCAAAAGCTTGGGGGTCATCCCGCAGCCTGAAACATGGGGTCAAAGCGCCTTTCCCGGCTCGTCAGCCCGTCAGAGGCTGAGTTTTGAGCGGGGAATAACCCGCTTTCGGCCTGGGGCGCGCATAGCTATAATGATGGGAGTTGATTTTGAGCTCTACAAGGCCTGAAAGGGCGAAAGCATGACATCCAAACCCCGGGAGAAGACCCTGACCCCCGCCGCCAGGCGCGCGCTGGCCGAGGCCGAAGCGCGGCGCAAAGAAGCGGAAAAGCAGGCAGTGGAGCGCCCGGCCGAGCAGGGCGGGCGAAAAGGCCCGGAGCCGACCCGCTATGGCGATTGGGAGCGAAACGGCATTCTGAGCGATTTCTAGGCGCTGCCGGACCGACCGCGTGGCCTGCGGGCCCAGCGCCATGGAACCAGGAATTGCACCGCGGCGCCAACAAGCCTCTTGTGGTCCTGGGGAGTTTTGGTTTAGGTTCCGGCGCGGTTGATGCTTGCCATCAATGCGTCCCAAGGAGAGGTGCCGGAGTGGTCGAACGGGGCGGTCTCGAAAACCGTTGAGCGCGCAAGCGTTCCGAGGGTTCGAATCCCTCTCTCTCCGCCATTTTCTGTCTCGCGCTGAATTCACTT
>PKTQ01000098.1 GCA_002869085.1 Hyphomicrobiales bacterium
TTTGTCGCTGGGGGAGGTCACGGCGCCGAAGGTTTCCAGCAGGCGCCCCCTGTTGTTATTGGTTTTCGCGCCGAGAGTGTCGGGCTTGAACACGCGCGCGAGGCGGGGTTTCTTGTCCTCCAGCATAAGCAGCGGCGTGGTGAACGGCGCCAGCCGCTCGAGAAAATCAAGCAGGGTGAGAACCGGCGCTCCACGGAAAAAGGCGGTCTCCTTCACATCCATCCAGATGGTGTCGGCATAGACCTTCAGCCGGTAGGGCTTGTCGCCGATGCCGTCCTTGTTCTGATCAAAGCCCTGATAGCTGTCCCAGTAATTGCCGAGCCAGACATTGCGGGCGGCGCCGGCAAAGGTGCTGACCGAGGCATGATGGGAATTGCTGGCAAAAATATTGTCCTTCAGCAGATTGCCGGTCCAGTCATTGAGAAACAGCACGCCGACATCGTTATAAGCGATGGTGTTGCGATAGATGCGGTTGGTGGTGTCGGGCTGGAACGGCGACAGGTCGAGATAGAGCCCGGTGCTGTTATAAAGCACCTGATTGTTGATGATGTCGCAATTGCTGGCTTCCTTGAAGCCGATGCCGACGCCGGCGGCGCCCTGGGCCTGAAACACCCGGTTGTTCTTGATCACCACGCTGTCGGAATACATGATGAAAATGCCGACCGAGTTCTTATAGAACGAGTTGCCCTCCACCAGATTATATTTCGAATACATGAAATGCATGCCGTAGCGGCCGTCGGCGACATCGTTGCCGGAGATGATGTTGTCGGCCGAATACCAGACCACCATATCGCGGGCATTGCGGATGATGTTTTTCTCGACCTTGTTGTTGCGGCTGTACCACAGGCGGATGGCATCGCCCTTGAGGCCGAGGCCGTTGTCGCTTTTGGAGGAGATGCGGTTGCGGCGTACCACATTATTGTTCGATTGCTGCATATCGACGCCGAACAGGCATTCCTCTATGTGATTATCCTTCACCACGTTGAAATTGCCGCGTATCTGCACCCCGGAATCAAGATCGTTATGCTGATCGCCGGAATTGACCAGATGCAGGTTCTTCACGGTGGCGCCGTCGGTCTTCAGGATGATCACCGAGCCCTCACCGCCGGCGTCGATGGTGACCTTGCCGCGCCCATCTATGGTGATCGGCTTGGTAACGACCACGCCGCCCGTGTAGCGCCCCGGCGGGGGGATGATCAAATCGCCCTTCTTGGCCGCGTCGATCAGCGGCTGCAGCGAGCCACGCTCCTCGCCCGCGCCGGCGGCATAGGCCGCCCGCTCCGCCGTGGTCAACACGGCCAGCAGGAGCAGTCCGGCCATGACGGCCGGCACTGCGAGATATGTCATCCATCTCACAAACATAGGCTCTCCTGTCAGAACGGCCATCATGCCGACAACAGCAGCATCATACAAGATGGGCCGTGATCAGGCAGATTGAGATGCCGCTTCCCTCAGCATTTTACGCCGGATGAGGGCTGCCAAAGCCAGCAGCAGCGACATCAGCGAGATCAGCCCAAATCCGATACTGGGATAGGAATGGGTTGCGAACTGAGCCACCTTGCCGACCCCGAACACGGTAGGCATGAAGGGTTTTAATGAAAACGCGCCCATCTCGTTCATGCTGTGGCCATACCACCACAGCCATGATGCATATTCGACGATGAAGATCACCGGCAGCGCCAGGGGCACCACAACCAGCAGCCAGTGCAACAGACCGTTATTGCGCCCGGCGAACACCATGACCACCATCACCAGGGGCAGGCCGAAAAGCAGCACCTTGCCGGCCAGAGACTGGATCTTCACCAGCTTGGCGATTTCGGGCGGATTATTGAACCAGCGACCCAAATTCTTGCCGTAGTGCCAGAACAGAAGCTGCCAGTTGCTGCCATTCCATTGCTCGCGCTTGGCGATGGGCTTGTGCTCCTGATCGGCTTCGAACGCGCCTTTCAGCACCTGGATGCTGAGGGCCTTGCCGGAGAGCTCGCTTTCCTTGGCTTCGGCCAGAATCTGCTTGAGGGTCTTGACCTTGCCTTCGACCGTGCCCTTGTGCAGCTTGGTCAGGGCTTCGCTGAGACCGGCCTGGCCGCTCTTATTGACCGTGTCCATCACATCCTTGCGGGTGCTGATGCCGGTGCCGGCGTCGAGCGATTCACGCAATTTGGCGATGATCGGGCTGAGTTCCTCGCCTTCCTCCTCATGGCCGAGCCCCAGCACGGTGACCATGGCGGACAGGTAACCCGAATTCTGATAGCGCAGACCGCCGGGCGAGAGGAAAGTCATATACATCCAGGCGCAAATGGCCAGGAAACCGACCGACATCACGATCACCCGCAGGCGCGGATTGAATATCATGAACCCGATCAGCATCACCCCGAGCATGGACAGCAGGAAGGGTGAGAAGGCTTTTTCCAGAACACCGCCCGAAGCAATCGGATACATGCCGACGAAATGGTTGATCGCATCCATTTCATGCACGCAGTCGAGCGCTTCCAGCTCTTCGATTTCCGTCTTCTTCTGCAACGTGCAGCCATTGAAGACGCCGTTCATGTGAAAATTGATGCGCACGCCATCGGGAAAAGATTCGGCCGGATAATTGGGCGCGGTCAGCGACACCCACCATACGGGAACGAAATAGATGACGACCAACAACACCAAGGCCAAGGCTGTTAGGCCCTTGACGATCAGGCCGCGCTTGTTCTGCACATTCTCACTCATGTCCTGGAATCCTGCTCGCGTCTGGCTTGCCCGCCGGCTTTTTAAGCCGGCAGGTGCCTGACATGGTTCAACTCAAAAATGACTAGTCGAAATCCGGATTGATATAATCGGCGCTCGGCGCGAGTTTCTCTTTCGGCGGTTTCACGCGCGAGACATAATCGATCACGGCTTTCATGTCCCGGTCGGAGAAGCCGTTGATCTGCTTGACCATGTCCGGGTTGGCGTTGCGGCGCTTGCCGTCGCGAATCCATTCGAACTGACGCAGCAGATATTTGTAATGCTGGCCCTGAATCAGCGGATAGAACTTCACGTGATCG
>PKTQ01000113.1 GCA_002869085.1 Hyphomicrobiales bacterium
AAAATCCTGATGGCCCGCTCCGGCCTGCCGCTGGCCTTTGCCGAGGCGCTGGGGCGGATCGGGGCGGAGCCGATGCTGATCCTGGTGCTGATCCTCGCGGTGCTGATCGTGCTCGGCGCGGTGATGGAGAGCCTGTCGCTCATTCTGCTGGCGGTGCCGTTTTTCTGGCCGGTGGTCTCGGGGCTCGATTTCGGCCTCGGCCCGGAAGAGATGAAGATCTGGTTCGGCATCCTGGCGCTGGTGGTGGTGGAGCTGGGGCTGATCACCCCGCCGGTGGGGCTGAATGTGTTCGTTATTCACGCGGTGGCGCCCGATGTGCCGCTAGGGCGGATTTTCCGCGGCGTGCTGCCCTTCACCCTGGCCGAGATGATCCGGGTGGCGGCGCTGCTCGCCTTTCCCCCCCTGGTGCTGTGGCTGCCGCGCTGGCTCGGGGCGCTGTAAAGCAGTCTGCCGCCATCAGAGCCGAACTGGCCCCTAATCCGCGCTATCTTGCTCCGCATCATGAAGCTGGGCATCGACGGTGGCCAGCGCGCACATATTCAGCAGGCCGCGCGCCGTGGTCGATGAGGTCACGATATGGGCCGGCTTGGCCACCCCCATCAGGATCGGCCCGACAGGCGTGCCGTTTTCCAGCACTTTAAGCAGATTGAAGGCATTATTGGCCGCATCGAGCGAGGGGAACACCAGCAGATTGGCCTCCCCTTTCAGGACCGAGTTGGGGAAGATGCGCTCACGCAGCTCGGCATTGAGCGCCACATCGGCGTTCATCTCGCCGTCGACCATCAGGCCGGGTTCCTCATCCTGAAGAATCTCGGTCGCCCGCACCATCTTGGCGGTCCCCGGCGTATCGGCGCTGCCGAAGGTTGAGTAGGACAGCAGCGCGACCCTGGCCGGCAGGCCGAAACGGCGCACGATCTCGGTTGCGTGCAATGTCATGCTGACCACCACATCCACGCCCGGATCTTCGTTCACATGGGTGTCGCAGAAGAAGAACGTGCCTTTGGAGAGGATCAGACCGGTCAGCGCCGCCACATTGTCGATGCCTTCCTTCTTGCCCAGAATGTCGATAATGGTTTTCAGATGCTGGGGATAGGGGCCGACCGTGCCGGAGATCATGGCGCTGGCTTCGCGCCGCTGGACCATCAGGGCGGCAATGGCCGTGTTGCTGCCCCTCACCTTGGTTTTCGCCGCTTCGGGGGTGACGCCGCGCCGTTCCATGATGGCGTGATAGAGTTTCCAATAATCGTTGAAACGCGGATCGTCCTCGGGGTCGGTGAGCTCGAAATCCCGCCCCTCCAGCATCCGCAAGCCCAGATGCGCGATGCGGCTGGCGATGACCCGTTTGCGGCCGATCAGGATCGGTTTGACGATCCCCTCGTCCAGCGCCATCTGCACGGCCCGCAGCACGCGCGGATTTTCGCCCTCGGCAAACACCACCCGCTTGGGATCGCGGCGCGCCAAGGTAAATAGCGGTTTCATCAGCAGGCCGCTGCGGAACACAAAGCGCTCCAGCTCTTCGGCATAAGCGTCAAGATCGGCTATGGGCCGGGTCGCCACCCCGCTTTCCATGGCGGCCTTGGCCACGGCGGGGGCAACGGCAACCAGCAGGCGCGGATCGAACGGCTTGGGGATCAGATATTCAGGGCCAAAGGTCATGTCCATGCCGGAATAGGCCTGCGCCACTTCTTCAGATGATTCCGCCAGCGCCAGATCGGCAATCGCATCGACACAGGCCAGCTTCATGGGCTCGTTGATGGTGGTGGCGCCCACATCGAGAGCGCCGCGAAAAATAAACGGAAAGCACAGGACATTATTGACCTGATTGGGGAAGTCGGAACGCCCGGTGGCGATCACCGCATCGGGCCGGGCCTGGCGGGCGAGATCGGGCAGGATTTCCGGGTTCGGATTGGCGAGCGCCAGAATCAGCGGCCGCTCGGCCATTTTGGCCACCATGTCCGGGGTCAGGATATCCGGGGCGGACAGGCCGAGAAAGAGATCGGCGCCGGCGATGACATCGTCCAGGCTGCGGGCCTCGGTGTCCGCGGCAAAGGCCGCCTTCTGCTCGGTCACGTCCTCTGTGCGGCCCTTGAACACCACGCCCAGATGGTCCACCAGAACGATGTTTTCCCGCTTCACCCCCATATCGACAAACAGTTCCAGACAGGCGATACCGGCCGCGCCGCCGCCGGTGGAGACCACTTTGATCTCGCCAATATCCTTGCCGACAATGCGCAGGCCGTTGCGCATGGCGGCGCCGGCGACGATGGCGGTGCCGTGCTGGTCGTCGTGAAACACCGGGATTCCCATGCGGGCGCGCAGGTTTTTTTCGACGATGAAGCATTCAGGGGACTTGATGTCCTCCAGATTGATGGCGCCGAATGTGGGCTCGAGCGCGGCCACGATATCGGCCAGGCGCTCCGGATCACGCTCATTCACCTCGATGTCGAACACATCGATGCCGGCGAACTTCTTGAACAGCACCGCCTTGCCTTCCATCACCGGCTTGGCCGCCAATGGGCCGATATCGCCCAGCCCCAGCACGGCGGTGCCATTGCTGAGCACGGCCACGAGGTTGGAGCGCGCGGTGGTGCTGGCCACCTGGGAAGGATCATCGACAATCGCCCGGCACACCGCCGCCACTCCGGGAGAATAGGCCAGCGCCAGGTCGCGCTGGCTGTCCAGCGGCTTGCTGGGAACGACGGTCAGTTTTCCGGGCTTGTTTTGCCGGTGATACTCCAACGCTTGGGCGTCAAAATCTTCCATTGAAATATTCGCTTTTTAAGAGGTGGGATCTGAGCTCGCGGCCATTTTGAGCGGACAGTTTATCACCCCCCAATCCGGATTCCACAAGGGAAAGCATAGCGCGCGGGG
>PKTQ01000308.1 GCA_002869085.1 Hyphomicrobiales bacterium
AGAGCGGGGCGGGTAGGATCAGCAGAACTTAAAATGAGAGCGGGGCGGGCAGGATCGGCAGATAACAAAGACCGCCTATCTTCTCGGCCACGAAAAATCATCAGCCCGGCCCTTGACCGCCGGCAGGGCATCGCCCCATTCCAGCGCCTGCACATAAACCGGAATCCTTGGCGGCGCCGGCTGGCGGGCCAAGCCGGGGGCGGCCGCCGTTCCATAGCCCTGGATACCGCTGGTGGTCAGCGGCCGGATCACCAGGCCCGGCTGCACCGACGCGGGCAGATTATTGGCAGACAGCCCCTGGCCATTGGGCAGGCGCAGTGTCGAAGTGCCGAAATCGGCCAGGATTTCCTTGACCACGAAATGGGCCAGCTTCTGGCCGCCCGAGGCGGTGAAATGAATGCCGTCCTTGGTCCTCAGCCGCCTGTTGCCGCCCTTCAGGTCCGGCCCCAGCCGGGTATAGGCCCCGGTTTCGCTGGCAAAGGCTTCCCAGATATCGATGAACTTGCCGCCGGCCCGTTCCACCCGCTCGCGATAGACATCGTTGAGATAGGCATTGTCCTGGGCCTGGGCCCGGTCGCGCACGATCGGCAGGCCGACCCAGTAGATCGCCACATTCCGGTTCCTGAGCGAATTCAACAGCTGGTCGATGCGGGCGCTGTAGGTCTGCTGCCATACCGCCGAGCTGAACACCGGCGGTTTCGACAATTTGCCGGCTTTGAAGGTCTGGGGCGGAAAACGCTGCCGGTCATTAATACCGATCATAATGACCGCCACCCGCGGCGGGTTGCTGGCCAGCATGGCTTTGACATTGGCGTTGACGTCATAATTGTCGTTGCGCACCAGCCCGGCATTGCCGCGGATCATCTTGCTCAGGGCCACATTCTCATGTCCGCGCAATTGCCGGCTCATGCCTTCATAGAGGCTGGCGGCCAGCGAATCGCCGATCACCACCACCGGAAAGTTCTTGCCGCCGGCCAGCAGGATATGCGGCACGATCGGCTTGAAGACCTTCGGTGCCCGCGGCACACGGGTTTCCGGCGGTTTCACTTCCGGTTTCTTACGCTTGCCGAACAGACGCTCGAAAAAACCCTGCGCATCGGCATCGGTGCTCACCGGCGGAGTCAGGCCGATGGCGAGACCCAGAAAAATGGCCATCAGGCAGCGCAGAATGAATGGCGTGGGCAATGTCATGGAAAGTTCATATTCAATTTTTATGACCACAATAAGTATACGGATTTTTAGGTTGATGTGTACGGCTAATTCGGGTCGTTAATCACAATGTGATTTTTTGCGCCGCGCCGCTTGCCGGATGGGCGGGGCTTGCGCTAAGTCTTTGCCCGGAAGCCATGTTCCTGGGGCTTGCCGCCAGGCATATTTTATGGCTGTATGCACTCAGGCGTGGTAAGTAGGGGGACCGGACCAAGCAGGTTTGTCCGGATAGAAAACGGGTCTGATCCATTGAGCTTGACAAGGATATTGCTGGCCGAAGACGATGAGGACATGCGCAAGTTCCTCACCCGCGCGCTCGAGAAGGCCGGCCATGATGTGGTGTCTTACGGCGAGGGGCGCAGCGCCTATGAGCGCCTTAAGGACGAACCCTTTGATCTGCTGCTGACCGACATTGTCATGCCGGAAATGGATGGCATCGAGCTGGCGCGCAAGGCCGCCAATATCGACCCGGACATGAAGATCATGTTCATCACCGGTTTTGCCGCCGTGGCGCTCAATCCCGACAGCAAGGCCCCGAAAGACGCCAAGATCTTGTCCAAGCCCTTTCACCTGCGTGATCTGGTGCGCGAGGTCGAGCGTCTGCTCGCCGCCTGAGCCCGCGGGTTCAGGCCGCATCGCCGTTCAAGTTTGACACCCATCCCGACTGTACCCAGCCCAGCACCAGCCCGGCGGCGCGCATCGCCGCGTCGTCGCTGTCGGCGCCGAAGCTGAGCGTGTCGCACAGCACCGAAAAATCCGCGCCCGCGCGGGCATTGTCCAGCATCGCCGCCTCATCCGGCTCCAGCCGGCGGAACATGGCGATCAGGCTGTCATGGTCGCGCCATATCGCCCAGCTCGCCGGGCGATCCAGAGGCTCGGGCGCCGCTTCGGGCTCGCGCTCGCCCGTCACCGCCTGCTGAAACCCGGTCACATCATGATGCAGGCTGATCACGGTGAGCGCCGGATGGAAGCCGAATCTCAGCCCCGGCCAGCTCTCCGCCGCCGTAGCCATGAGATCTGCCTGGGCCACGACCGGGGCATCGGGCGCATCGAAAGCCAGGCCCAGCGCCCATTCAAACGCCGCCATGTCCGCCGCTTCCCGGTGGGCGCTCCAGGGGGCGGTTTCCCGCAGCCAGTCGCCGAGCGCCGCGCCCAGCCAGCGCACCGAGCGCCGGCGCGACGGGTGCGCGTCGAGATAACCATTGATCACCTGGCCAAACGCCTCATCGCCCATCAGGCTGTGCAGCGCCGGAAAATCGCCGGCCAGGATCTCCTGCAGCCGGGCCCGGTAGGCGTGATCATAGACGCCGATATGCCCGCCCTCGGCAAGATAAGGTTCAAGCCCGTCCGCGCCGCTCAGCATCCGGTGCTGGAACGCCGCCTGAATGCGGCTGAGTTGCCCGCTCACTGGGCCGCCTCCCGCTTGTGCAGGGCCGCCTCGCTTAAGGCACGGGCCTGTTGCAGCTCCCGCACCAGCTCTTCGAAGGGGGGGATATTGTCGTCGCGCTCGATCATGGTCGGCACCGGCCCCAGCCGCTCGATGGCCCGGCCATAAAGCTCCCATACCGGGTCGGGGACCGGGTGGTCATGGGTGTCGATGATATAATCGCCCTCATGGCTGTGTCCGGCCAGATGGATCTGCTTGATGCGCCCCGCCGGCACCCCGGCCAGATAGTCGAGCGCCTGGAAGCCGTGATTGAAAGCCGAGACATAGATATTATTGACGTCGAGCAGGATATGGCAATCGGCCCTCTCGGCGATCTCGGTCACAAACTCCCATTCGCTCATTTCATCGGCGGCAAAAGCGGTATAGGTCGAGGCGTTTTCGATCAGAATATGGCGGCCGAGATAATCCTGCACCCGGGCGATGCGTTCGGCCACATGCCGGACCGTCTCAAGGGTGAAGGGCAGGGGCAGCAGATCGTGCAGATTGATCCCGTGCACCCCGGTCCAGCACAGATGGTCCGACACCAGCGCCGGCTCGACCATGTCGATCAGCCGTTTCAGCCCGGCCAGATAGTCCATGTCGAGAGGATCGGTGCCGCCGATCGACAGCGAAACCCCGTGCATCACCATCGGGTAATGTTCGCGGATGCGCATCAGATTGCGCCTCGGCGCCCCGCCCACATCGATATAATTTTCCGATATGATCTCAAACCAGTCGACCCCTTCGGCCCGGCCGTCATGCTCCTCGAGAATGGCCGGATAATGCTGGGTCCTGAGACCGAGGCCAAATCCGGACAGGCTGTCGCGCCGCGGTTCCATGAAAGGTCTCCTCAAATACAAAAAAACAAAATTTTTAAAATGGATCGGCCGGGACCGCACTGAGGCGATCCCGGCCCGTCGCCCGCTGAATGGGGGCGTCCAGAGACAAGGAGGGTTACTTGACCACCTTGCCGCCCTTGTCCATGCAGGTCTTGGCGTTGTCGGTCTTGATCCAGCCCATGCCCTTGCAGGCATTCATGCCCGCGCAGTCGTTCTTGGCGGTCTTGCAGGCCCCGTGGCCCTTGCAGGCATTGGCGCCCATGCATTTGACGCCGGCACCGCTGGCCTGGGCCGAGCTGGTGGCGACCGAAACGGCGGCGCCTGACAGCAGCAGAGCCGCCGCGGCTAGAGCGATGGCGGAACCGGTGGTTTTCTTTTGAACGGACATATGAAGTCTCCTTGAAGCTGATTAACAATCCGGGCGAACCGTCATGTCCGCCAACACCGTCTAAGCTAATTGCAAGCCCGGCAATGGGCGAATCACGTTGCGGCGTCAAAGCCTCACATATCTGTGACGCATGCAGACCCAAAGCCTCACCAATCCGTGACAAAGCCGTGAGACGGAAGCCGGCCGGCCGATAAACCCGGCCGGTATGAATATGCTTGCCAGGGAAGGCATTAAGCGTTTTGATAGGCGCTCGTGACTGCGGATTTTTTCGTGGCCGCATCCAACTTAGTCCTTTAGGGAGGCTTATATGATAAACAAAGCTGGCGCATTCGCGCTTGGCCTGACCATGGCCGCCGTGCTTTCGGCACCGGCCTTTGCCGCCAAAACCCTGGTGTTCTGCTCAGAAGGCAGCCCGAGCGGTTTCAACCCGCAGCTATACACGGACGGCACCACCTTCGATGCGTCCTCGCGCCAGATCTATAACGGCCTGGTCGAGTTCGAACGCGGCACCACCAAGACCCGGCCGTCGCTCGCCACCAAATGGGATGTCTCCGATGACGGCAAGGAATACACCTTCCATCTGCGCAGCGGCGTGAAATTCCACACCACCAAGACCTTCACCCCGAGCCGGGACTTCAATGCCGACGATGTGATGTTCTCGTTCCGCCGCCAATGGGACAAGAATCACCCCTATCACAAGGTTTCCGGCGGCACCTATGAGTATTTCAACGGCATGTCGATGCCCAAACTGATCAAGGATATCGTCAAGGTCGACGATATGACGGTCAAATTCGTGCTCAACCGCCCCGAGGCGCCGTTCATCGCCAATATGGGCATGGATTTCGCCCGCGTGCTGTCGGCTGAATATGCCGATGCCATGGCCAAGGCCGGCACCATGGAGAAGGTCGATCTGGAACCGGTCGGCACCGGCCCCTTCCAACTGGTCGGCTATCAGAAGGACGCCTTCATCCGCTTCAAGGCCCATCCCGACTACTGGGAAGGCAAGGCGCCGATCGACAATCTGGTCTTCGCCATCACCAAGGACGCTTCGGTGCGCTATCAGAAACTGAAAGCCGGCGAATGCCATGTCATGACCTATCCCAATCCGGCTGATCTGGATGCCATGGCCAAGGACCCGGCCGTCAACCTGCTCAGCCAGGAAGGCCTGAATGTCGGCTATCTGGCCTATAACACCATGATGAAGCCGTTTGACGATGTGCGGGTGCGCAAGGCGCTCAACATGGCGGTCAACAAAAAGGCGATCATCGACGCCGTGTTCCAGGGCGCCGGCAAGATCGCCAAAAACCCGATCCCGCCGACCATCTGGTCCTATAACGAAGCCACCGTCGACGATCCCTATGACCCCGAGGCCGCCAAGAAGCTGCTGGCCGAAGCCGGTGTCAAGGATCTGAAGACCAGCATCTGGGCCATGCCGGTGCAGCGTCCCTACAACCCGAACGCCCGGCGCATGGCCGAGCTGATCCAGGCCGACTGGGCCAAGGTCGGCGTCAAGGCCGAGATCGTATCCTTCGAATGGGGCGAATATCTCAAGCGTTCCAAGGACAAGAAGCGCGACGGCAATGTGCTGCTCGGCTGGACCGGCGACAATGGCGATCCGGACAACTTCCTCGCCGTGCTGCTGGGCTGCGATGGCGTCGGCGGCTCCAACCGCGCCAATTGGTGCTACAAGCCGTTCGAAGACCTGATCCAGAAAGCCAAGATCGTCTCCGACATCGCCGAGCGCACCAAGCTCTATGAAAAGGCCCAGATCGCCTTCAAGGAGCAGGCTCCCTGGCTGACCGTTGCCCATTCGGTGGTGTTCAAGCCGGTGCGCAAGGAAGTCAAAGACTTCAAGATCGACCCCTTCGGTGGTCACATCTTCTATGGCGTCGATCTGCAATAGCAATAATTTGGCGGCGGGTGAGCAATCACCCGCCGGCTTCATCTCATGATCCGGTTTTTTCTCACCAAGCTCGATTTGCTCATCCCCACCTTTATCGGGGTGACCATCGTGGCTTTCGGTTTCATCCGGCTGCTGCCGGGCGATCCGATCCTTCTGCTCGGCGGCGAGCGCGGGGTCTCCCCTGAGCGCTATGCCGAGCTGCAGCATCAGCTCGGCTTCGACCGCCACATCATCGTGCAGTATTTCGATTTTCTCACAGGCGTGCTGCAGGGCGATCTCGGCACCTCCTTTTCCACCAAGCAGCCGGTGATGGAGGAATTCCTCACCCTGTTCCCGGCCACGGTGGAGTTGTCGATCTGTGCCATGATCTTCGCCACCCTGATCGGCCTGCCCGCCGGCATCCTGGCCGCGGTCAAGCGCGGCACCGCCTATGATCACACCGTCATGGGCATATCGCTCACCGGCTATTCCATGCCGATTTTCTGGTGGGGTCTGCTGCTGATCATCCTGTTTTCCGGCATGCTGGGCTGGACACCTGTTTCGGGCCGCATCTCCTTCATGTTCTTCTTCGAGCCGGTGACGGGCTTCATGCTGATCGATTCGCTGCTCTCCGGCCAGGAGGGCGCCTTCCGCTCGGCGGTCAGCCATCTGATTCTGCCGACCATTGTGCTCGGCACCATTCCCATGGCGGTGATCGCCCGCCAGACCCGCTCGGCCATGCTGGAAGTGCTGGGCGAGGATTATATCCGCACCGCCCGCGCCAAGGGGCTCAGCCCCGCGCGCATCATCGGCCTGCACGCGCTGCGCAATGCGCTGATCACCGTCATTACCGTGTTCGGGCTGCAGGTCGGGGTGCTGCTGGCCGGGGCGATCCTGACCGAAACCATCTTTTCCTGGCCCGGGGTCGGCAAATGGATCGTCGATTCGATTTTCCGGCGCGACTATCAGTCTGTTCAGGGCGGGCTGGTGCTGATCGCCTGCATCGTCATGGTGGTCAATCTGCTGGTCGATCTGACCTATGGCATCGTCAACCCGCGTATCCGGAGATAGTGATGACCGATCTTGCCACCACGCCCGCCAAAGGGCCGCAGCCGGGCACATTCGCCTATCAATTGCGGGAATTCTGGCATTATTTCCGCGAGAATAACGGCGCCGTCACCGGTCTTGGCTTCATCCTGCTGATCACTGTCCTGGCCTTCGGCGCCGATTTCATCGCCCCCCATGCGCCCCATGAGCAATATCGCGACCATCTGCTGCAGCCCCCGGTCTGGCAGGCGGGCGGCAGCTGGGACTTCCTGCTCGGCACCGATGCGGTCGGACGCGACGTGCTCTCGCGCATCATTCACGGCTCGCGCTATTCGCTGTTCATCGGCCTGGTGGTGGTCACTCTGTCGCTCAGCACCGGCATCACATTGGGCCTCGTTGCCGGCTATGTGCAGGGGCCGCTGGAGACCTTCATCATGCGGGTGATGGACATCATCCTCGCTTTTCCCAGCCTGTTGCTGGCCCTGGTGCTGGTGGCCCTTTTGGGTCCGGGGCTGATGAATGCGATGATCGCCATCGCCTTCGTGCTGCTGCCCCATTTTGTGCGCCTGACCCGCGCTTCGGTCATCTCGGAAAAAGAGCGCGACTACGTCACCGCCAGCAAGGTGGCCGGGGCCGGCCATATCCGTCTGATGTTCGTCACCATCCTGCCCAATTGCATGGGGCCGCTCATTGTCCAGGGCACATTGAGCTTCTCCACCGCCATTCTCGACGCCGCCGCGCTCGGCTTTCTCGGCATGGGCGCCCAGCCGCCGACCCCGGAATGGGGCACCATGCTGGCCGAGGCGCGCGAGTTCATCCTGCGCGCCTGGTGGGTGGTCAGCTTTCCCGGCCTGGCCATTCTGCTCACCGTGCTGTCGATCAATCTGATGGGCGACGGCCTGCGCGACGCCCTTGATCCGAAGTTGAAGCGCTCATGACCGATCTTCTCAGCATACGCAATCTCACGGTCGAGTTTCAGACCGCCGGCGGCCTGTTCCGCGCCGTCGACGGCTTCGACCTCGACCTCGACAAAGGCGACATCGTCTCCATTGTCGGTGAATCCGGCTCCGGCAAATCAGTGGCCATGCTGGCCCTGATGGGGCTGCTGCCCTGGACCGCCAATGTCACCGCCGACCGTATGCGCTTCATGGGCCAGGACCTGCTCGGCCTGCCGCAAAAGGCCCGCCGTCACATCAATGGCAAGCATCTGGCGATGATCTTCCAGGAACCGATGACCTCTCTCAATCCGTGCTTCACGGTCGGCTTCCAGATTTCCGAAGCCCTGAAAATGCACGAGGATCTCGACCGCGCCGCCCGCCGCCGCAAGACCATCGAACTGCTCGACCAGGTCGGCATCCCCGATCCGAAAAAGCGCCTCGGCGCCTTTCCGCACCAGCTTTCCGGCGGCATGAACCAGCGGGTGATGATCGCCATGGCCATTGCCTGCAACCCGGCGCTGCTGATCGCCGATGAGCCCACCACCGCGCTCGACGTGACCATCCAGGCCCAGATTCTCGATCTGCTGACCGATCTGCAAAAGGATCGCGGCATGGCCCTGGTGCTGATCACCCATGATATGGGCGTGGTCGCCCAGACCGCCCGCCATGTGGTGGTGCAATATGCCGGCCAGCAGGTCGAGCGCCAGGACGTGATCGACCTCTTTGACCGCCCGCGCCACCCCTATACGGCGGCGCTGCTCGATTCCCTGCCGGAGCGGGCGGTCGGCGACAAGCTGCCCTCCATCCCCGGCGTGGTGCCGGGCCAGTTCAACCGCCCCGAGGGTTGCCTGTTCAATCCGCGCTGCGCTGACCGGCAGGATATCTGCACGCAAAAGGCCCCGAAGGCCGACGCCGGCGATGCGGCGCGCACCCTGTGCCATTTCCCCCTCACGGATGCGAGGAAAGCCTCATGAGCACCGCCCCCATTCTGAGCGCCGACAATCTGACCCGCCATTATCCGGTCAAGCGCGGCATGTTCGGCGGCGAGGCCGTGGTCAAGGCCCTGCACGGGGTCGGCTTCACCCTCGAGGCCGGCAAGACCCTGGCCATTGTCGGCGAATCGGGCTGCGGCAAATCCACTCTCGCCCGTCTTATCACCATGATCGAAGAGCCCACGGCCGGCGGTTTTTCCATCGACGGCGTGCCGGTGGTGCTGGGGGGCAAGCCGCCGAAACCGGCCCTGCGCCGCAAGGTGCAGATCATCTTTCAGGACCCTTACGGTTCGCTCAATCCGCGCCAGAAAATCAGCACCCTGCTGGAAGAGCCGCTGAAGCTCAACACATCCATGTCGGCAGCCGAGCGCCGCCAGGCCGGTCTGGCGATGATGGACAAGGTGGGCCTGCGCCCCGAGCTATATGACCGCTATCCGCATATGTTCTCCGGCGGCCAGCGCCAGCGCATCGCCATCGCCCGGGCGCTGATGCTGCGGCCGGAAATCCTGGTGCTCGACGAACCGGTGTCGGCGCTCGATCTGTCGATCCAGGCCCAGATCCTCAACCTGCTCGCCGATCTGCGCCGCGAGTTCAACCTGGCCTATATCTTCATCAGCCATGATCTGTCGGTGGTCAAATATATCGCCGATGAGGTGATGGTCATGTATCTGGGCCGGGCGGTGGAATTCGGCCCGCGCGAGGCCGTGTTCAGCGACCCGCAGCACCCCTATACCAAGGCGTTGTTTTCCGCGACCCCGGTCGCCGACCCGCACCAGCCCCGCCGCAGCATCCGCCTGCAGGGCGAGCTGCCCTCGCCGATCGACCCGCCCGGCGGCTGCACCTTCCATCCGCGCTGCCCTTTATGTTTCGATCGCTGCCGCACCGAGGAGCCGCAAATGCGCCCCGTCCCGTCCGGCATGGCCGCCTGTCATGCGATCGAGACCGCTTAAACCCTCAGCTTCCCTTTGCCGCTGCCTGCCCCGATCCAACGGATAATTCCCCATGGCCCCGCCGCTTCTGACATTGCAGGATATCGACCTGACCTTTGGCGGCGATCCGGTGTTGGAAGGGGCCGGGTTTCAGGTCGGCCCGCGCGAGCGCCTGTGCCTGGTGGGGCGCAACGGCTCGGGCAAATCGACCCTGCTGAAAATCGCCGCCGGGCTGATCGAGCCCGACCGGGGCGAGCGCTTCGTGCAGCCCGGCGTCACCATCCGCTATCTGCCCCAGGAGCCTGATTTTACCGACTTTGACGACACCCTGTCCTATGTCGCCGCCGGGCTGGGGCCGGGGGACGACCCGCACGCCGCCCGGCTCATGCTGGAGCATCTCGGCCTCGGCGGCGCCGAGAAGCCCGGCAGCCTCTCCGGCGGCGAGGCGCGGCGCTGCGCCCTGGCGCGGGTGCTGGCGCCCGAGCCCGACATTCTGCTGCTGGACGAGCCCACCAACCATCTCGACCTGCCGGCCATCGCCTGGCTGGAAAACCGGCTGATGGCCATGGGCTCGGCCATGGTGATGATCTCCCACGACCGGGCTTTTTTGAACAATCTGTCCCGCGCCACCTTGTGGATCGACCGGGGCCGGGTCAGCCGTCTCGACCGGGGCTTTGGCAGTTTCGAGGCCTGGCGCGACGAAACCCTGGAAGAAGAGGAGCGCGAGCGCCACAAGCTGGACCGGCGCATCGTGCGCGAGGAGCACTGGCTGCGCTATGGGGTCACCGCCCGGCGCAAGCGCAACGTGAGAAGGCTGGACCGCCTGCAGGAACTGCGCCGCAGCAAGCGCGACTATCGCGGCCCCACCGGCACCGTCACCATGGCCGCCGCCGCCGCCGAGGCCTCGGGCAAGCTGGTGATCGAGGCCGAGCATATCTCCAAGGCCTGGGACGGCCTTCAGGTGGTGAAGGACGTTTCCCTGCGCATCGCCCGCGGCGACCGGCTTGGCATTGTCGGGCCCAACGGCGCCGGCAAGACCACCCTTCTCAACCTGATCACTGGCGCGGAGGCGCCCGATAGCGGCAAGCTGCGGCTGGGGGTCAATCTGGAAATGGTCACCCTCGATCAGCACCGCGAAAGCCTGGATGACAATGAGACCCTGCGCGGCGCCCTGACCGAAGGGCGCGGCGATATGGTGGCGGTCGGCGGCCAGCAGCGCCATGTGATCTCTTATATGAAGGATTTCCTGTTCTCGCCCGAACAGGCCGGCACGCCCCTGTCGGCCCTGTCCGGCGGCGAGCGCGGCCGGCTGATGCTGGCGCGGGCGCTGGCGCGCCCCTCCAACCTGCTGGTGCTCGACGAGCCCACCAATGATCTCGACCTCGAGACCCTCGATCTGCTGCAGGAGCTGCTGGCCGCTTATGAGGGCACCGTGCTGCTGGTCAGCCATGACCGGGACTTTCTCGACCGGGTGGTCACTTCGGTGATCCATGCCGAAGGCGATGGACGCTGGGTCGAATATGCCGGCGGTTACAGCGACATTGCCGCCCAGCGACCCGGCGGCGCCGAGGCGGGCGCCGCATCCGGCAAAGCGGACAAGCCGCCTCAGCCCGCCGCCAAAACTCCGCCCCCATCTTCGCCGCCCTCTCGCCGGCGCATGACCTATCGCGACAAGCACGCGCTCGAAACCCTGCCCGGCAAGATCGCCGAGCTCGAAGCGCGCATCGAAGCGGTGGAGGCCGAGCTTGGCCGGCCCGGTTTTTATGATGAGGACCCGGATCGCTTCCATCAGCTCAGCGAAACCCTGGCCGAGCTCAGCGCCGAGCTGGGGGAGGCGGAGGAAAAATGGCTCGAGCTTGAATTGCTCAAAGAAGAGCTGGGGGATTGAAGCCGCGCCGGCCCGGCCGGGCTGAACAGGATATTTCAGCCGAAAATTCATTGTCACATTTCTGTAACAGGTCTATCGTTTGGTCACTCGTCTAGTTCGGAAGTCGTAATGGCACCACTTCCGGGCAGGATCGGAAAACAGGTCAAGTCCCGCCCCTCGCGGCCGGGACCGATATGGGAGTAAATCATGACAACAGCAACAAAGACGATTCGGCTGGCTCTGGTGGCCGGCGTTGCGCTGGCTTTTGGCGCCGGCGCTGTGCAGGCCGAGACCCTGCGCCTTCTCACCTGGGGTGGCTATGCCCCCGATGCGGTGGTGAAGATGTTCAAGGCCGAAACCGGCATCGATGTCGAGGTCACCAAATCCAATAACGAGGAAATGATCGCCAAATTGCGCGCCACCGGCGGCGGCGGTTTCGACCTCGCCCAGCCGTCGCAGGACCGCGTCACCGGCGCCCAGTCCGAGCATAATATCTATAAGCCGATCGATCTGAGCAAGATCGACAGCGCCAAATTCATCACCTCGATGCTCGAAGCCACCAAGGGCAACACCACCCTCGACGGCAAGGTCTATGGCGTCCCGCATATCTGGGGTACCAGCGGCCTGGTGCTGGACCGCTCCAAGGCCGGCTCCGTGAAGGATTATACCGATCTGTGCGGCGATGCGGTCAAGGGCAAGGTGTCCTACCGCCTGAAACGCCCGACCCTGATCGGCTTTGCCTTTGCCATGGGCATGGACCCGTTTGCCGCCTATGGCGACAAAGCCAAATATCAGGAGGTGATGAACAAGGTCGAAGCCAAGCTGATCGACTGCAAGGCCAATGTCAAAGCCTATTGGACCGGCGGCGACGCCCTGCTCAACCTGCTGCGCTCCGGCGAGGTCGTTGCGGCCATGGCCTGGGACACCGGCGGCTGGAAGCTGAACAAGGACAATGCCAACATCACTTTCGTGGCCCCGAAATCAGGTGCGCTGGGCTGGATCGACACCTTCGCCCTGCCGCGCAAGACCAAGGCCGAGGACGCCGCCTATAAGTGGATCAACTTCGTGATGCAGCCGAAAATCGCCGCGATGATCACCGCTTCGGCCGGCAATTTCACCGCCTCGAAGGGCGCCGATGCCTTTGCCGAGGATGCGTTGAAGAAACGCTTCCAGGACAGCTTCCCGCAGGAAGCCATCGACAATATCAAATGGTATCCG
The DNA here is from genome assembly GCA_002869085.1 of Hyphomicrobiales bacterium. Classification (GTDB taxonomy): domain Bacteria; phylum Pseudomonadota; class Alphaproteobacteria; order Rhizobiales; family BM303; genus BM303. The sequence continues at coordinate 12,736 of PKTQ01000308.1, forward strand.
CCGGTGCCGGCCGGTCTGGAAGACATCGAAGGCAAGGTGCTCGACCGGGTCAAGGCCGCCAAGTAAACCCCATGCGCGGGCGGCGGTTCGCCGCCGCCCGTTTTTTTATTTTTTGATGATCGATCACGGGCCCTCACATCATGAATGACAGCACTGATCAGGCACCAGCCCTCGAATGCCGCGATATCGTCCGCACCTTCGGCAAGTTCAAGGCGGTCGACCATGTCAGCTTTTCGGTTCCCGAAGGCTCGTTTTTTTCCATTCTCGGTCCGTCCGGCTGCGGCAAGACCACTATTTTGCGCATGGCGGCGGGCTTTCTCGAGCCCGATTCGGGCGATATCTATATCAAGGGCAAATCCATGCTCGGGGTCGGGCCCAATAAGCGCCCGGTCAATATGGTGTTCCAGCATCTGGCCCTGTTTCCGATGATGAATGTGGCCGACAATATCGGCTATGGCCTGCGCCGCCGCGGCGTGGCCAAGGCCGAGATCGCCGTCCGGGTCAAAGCGGTGCTTGAGCGCATCGGCCTGGCTGATTCCGGCGCCAAGCGCATCAGCCAGCTCTCCGGCGGCCAGAAACAGCGCATCGCCATTGCCCGCTGTCTGGTGCTGGAGCCCGATGTGCTGCTGCTTGACGAGCCGCTCGGCGCGCTCGATCTGAAATTGCGCGAGCATATGAAGGTCGAGCTGAAAAAGCTCCAGAACGATTTCGGCACCACCTTTGTCTATATCACCCACGACCAGTCCGAGGCCCTGGTGATGTCCGATCAGGTGGCGGTGATGAACAAGGGCGTTTTCGAGCAGGTCGGCAGCGCCCAGGAACTTTATTACCACCCGGACACCGCCTTCGTGGCCGGCTTTGTCGGCGACAGCAATCGTTGGCGCGGGCGCATCGATGCTGCTGATGCGAGCTCGGTCAAGCTCACCACCGCCGACGGTCTCAGCTTTGCCGCCACCCCCCCCAAAGCGGGCGGGCTTGGCGCCGGCGGCGAGGTCGATATTTTCGTGCGCCCCGAATCGGTGCAGATCGCCCGCGCCGAGGCCGATGTGCAGGCGATGGACAACCGCCTGCAGGGCCGGGTCGAGAGCGTTCTGTTCAACGGCGCCAATAGCCGGGTGCTGGTGCGCGAGCCGCGCTCCGGCGGCGAGATCGACGTGGCCCTGCCCCAGACCGGCGCCTTTCATGAACTGCGCAAGGGCGAGGATATCTGGCTCGGCTGGGGCAAGGACCAGGCCAAGTGCTTTGCCGCCGGCGAGGCCGGGTGAGGGGTGGGGATGCGATGAAAAAGCGCCTCGGATTCTATCTGCTGCTGGCCCCGCTGCTGCTATGGCTGTTCGGGCTGATCATAGTGCCCCATATCGACATGTTCTTCCTGTCGCTGCAGGAAAAGCTCGGCCCGGGCGATTATCAGACCAGCCTCGCCAATTATGCCGCCTTCTTCAACGAGCCGCTCTATTGGAACACTTTTGCCCGCACCGCGATCATGTCGATCCTGGCCACCATGATCACGCTGCTGATCGCCTTTCCGGTGTCCTATTACATCGCCAAGCTGGCGCAAGGGCGCATCCGCGCCGTGCTGTTCACCCTGTGCCTGCTGCCGTTCTGGGTTTCGGAACTGGTGCGCACCTTCGGCTGGATGATCCTGCTGCGTGAAACCGGGGTCCTCAGCCATCTGCTGCAATGGACCGGGCTGGCGGGACAGCCGGTTGAGATGCTCTATAACGACGCCACCATCATGGTTGGCCTGGTCTATACCTCCATGCTGTTCATGGTGGTGCCGCTGGTGACCACGCTCGACAGTCTCGACAATGCCCATGTGGAAGCCGGCTACGATCTGGGCGGCAATGGCTGGTCGGTGCTGCGCGAGATCGTCATCCCCCACGCCATGCCGGGCATCGTGTCGGGCTCGATTGTGGTGTTCATGCTGTGCCTGGGCAATTATCTCACCCCCATCCTGCTCGGCGGCAAGTCGAGCCTGTGGTTCACCGAGCAGATCTATGACCAGTTCATCACCCGCTTCAACTGGGAGCAGGGCTCGGCCTTCGGCTTCCTGCTGCTGATCCTGTCCTCGGCAATCGTCTGGACCGGCCTGCGCCTGACCGGACAGAACTTAAGCTCCACCATGGGCGATGGAGGCGAGCGATGATCCCCTCCATTCACCAGAACCCGCTGCTGCGCGGCATCTATATCGCTTATGTGGCGCTGTTCTTCATCTATCTGGCCGCGCCTTTGCTGGTGGTCGCCGCCTTTGCCTTCAATGATTCCCTGTTCCCGTCCCTGCCGTGGAACGGCTTTACCCTCGACTGGTTCTTCAACCCCACCGAGCCCCGCCTCGGCCTGTTCCACGAGACCCCGATCCTCAAGTCGATCGGCATCTCCCTGCTGGTGGCGTTCTGGGTCACCGTGCTGGCGGTGACGGTCGGCACCAGCAGCGCCTTTCTGTTCGAGCGCGAGGACTTCCCGTTCAAGAATGTGCTCTATCTGCTGATGCTGATGCCGCTGGTGGTGCCGGGCATCATTCTCGGCATTTCGATTCTGGTGCTGTCGAGCAATGTCGCCAATTTCGTCGAGGAGCTCACCGGCTATGACATCGAGCCGCTGCGCCCCGGCCTCACTTTGGTGATCCTCGGTCAGTTCTCCTTCATCGCCACCATCTCGACCCTGGTGATCTCGGCCCGGCTGAAAAAATTCGACATCACCCTGGAAGAAGCGGCGCTCAATCTGGGCGCCACACGCTGGAGCGCGGTCTGGACCATCACCATTCCCTATCTGGCCCCGGCGATGGTCGGCGCCGGCATCGTCGCCTTTTTGATGAGTTTCGAGAACTTCAACACCACCCTGATGCTGTCCGGCTCCGACGCGCCCCTGACCATCACCATGTTCGACCGGCTGAAGGAAGGCTCGACCCCGGTGCTGAACGCGGTGTCGCTGCTATTGATGCTGGCTTCCTCGGTGCTGGCGCTGATCAGCATCATGATGCAGCGCGAAAGAAAGGAATAATTGATGGGCGGATTACGGTTTCTGGTCCTCGATGGCTATGCCAGGGCCGGGCGCGAGGAGCTGGGCGCCGGCGGCATGACCTCGGCCGGCGAACTTTATCGCACCATGCTGGAGGCTCATGCGCCGGGCTGCACCGTGGATATCATCTATCCCGCCGACCCGGGCGCCGCCCTGCCCAAGGGCGCGGCGGTGGCGCAATATGACGGCATCGCCTGGACCGGCTCCAGCCTCTGCGTCTACAAGCCGGGCCCGGAAGTGACCCCGCAGATCGAATTTGCCCGCGAGGCCTTTGCCGCCGGGGTGCCGAGCTATGGCTCGTGCTGGGCCGCCCAGATCGCCGCCATCGCCGCCGGCGGCCAGGTCGGGCCGCACCCGCAGGGCAAGGAGATGATGTTCGCCCGCAAGATCGCCCTCACCGGGCGCGGACAGGGCCACCCCTTTTATCTCGGCAAACCGTCCGTATTCGACGGTTTCATCAGCCATGACGACGAGGTCACCCATCTTCCCCCCGGCGGCCAGTTGCTGGCCGAGGGGCGCTACACCAGGGTGCAGGCGCTCAGCGTCGAGCATCTGAACGGCACCTTCTGGGCGGTGCAGTATCACCCGGAATATGATCTTTATCAGATGGCGCGGCTGATCTTCTGCCGCAAGGACAAGCTGGTCGAGCTGGGCTTTTTCGCCGACACCACGGCGGCGCTGATCATGGTCTCGCGCCTTGAGACCCTGCATGCCAACCCCTCGCGGCGCGATCTCGCCTGGGAGCTGGGGCTCGATGAGGACATTCTCGACCCGGGCACCCGCCAGCGCGAGGTGCGCAACTGGATCGACCATCTGGTGATCCCCAATCTGCGCCGCTGAACTCGGCTCATCCCGCTCTGGCGCTGAGCCCGGCCTGCAGCGGCGCCACCACCAGCCGCAGCAGCCAGCGCGCGAGCCGCGCCGAGCCGAGCAGACTGCGCGTCAGCCACATGGCCGGCATCAACAACATCGACAGCATCGCGAACGCCGCGATGAACACCGCCGCCAGCCCCGGCAGGCCGATGATCTCGGCGGTCTGCCGCAGCCCGCTCAGAAACACCAGCGGATGCCGGATCGCCATATAGGTGCCGCCGCCGATCACCGCCAGGCCGACCCCGCGCCGCAGCAGCGCCCGTGGCACCAGCCGCGCCCCGAGCCGGGCCGAGGAGCGGGCGCCCGCAGCCGCCGCCTGGCGCATGCCGCGCGCCGCCGCCGCCCCGCGCACCGCGCGCAAGCCCTTGAAGCCGGTGAACAGCAGCGCCACATCCGCCGCCGCCCAGCCCGCATCTTTCCAGGTGGCGGTGTTCTGGTGGTATTTGCGTTCCAGCGCCATCACATCGCCGATCAGCACATCCGACACGATGCCGATGGTGCTGTGGCCATAAAGCCTTGTGGCCACCAACTCGCCGTTATCGCCCGGGGCCAGCACGAAGCGCCCCAGAAAACTGTGTCCGCCTTTTAAGATTTTCAGCGCCGCCAGCAGGGCGCGGGTCGCGGGCGTCAGGGTCTCGGGCCGGAACTCGGCCAGCGCCGGCAGGCTGCGCGCCCGGGCCGAGCGCATCACCACGCTCACCGCCTGGCCGAGCACCGCCTCGGTCTTCAGCTCGGCGCTATCGGTGACCGCGTACCAATGCACCACCGGAATCACCTGCCGCGGCCCATAAAGCGCCAATATCTGTTTCAGCTCCTCGCTGTGGCCGATCAGCCGGAATACCTGCTCCGCCTGGCGCGGATAGAGCCGTGCCGCCTGATAGCCCGCGCGCCCGGCGAGCGCGGTCAGTTTCAGTTGCAACGGGCCGGCGGCGGCCATCTCCTTAGCTGTCAGCACCCCGGCCTGTTCAGCCGCCGCCTTGGCGACCCAGACATCATAGCTCTGCTTTGAAACCTGGAGCGAAATCAGCGCCGCAGCCATGAGCGCGGCGATCAGGACAAGGGCGAGGGGCGTGGTGAAGCGTTTCATGGGCTCCGGGCTTTCGAACAAGGGGCATGGCCTTGGCTCCCGCCGTCGGGAGCCGGCCGCAGCCCTATATTTATGACCTTAAGATGTTGAAACCAAGGCCGCCCCAGCCCGCACCCCAGCTTTGGATCATGATCCTGCCACAGTCCCGGCCCACAGTGGGTGTGGCGCCTCGGGATTCGAAAAGGGGCGATAAGACCAACAACAACCAGCCATCGGGAGAATGAAATGCCGGTAAACAAAGTGATCGAGATTATGGCCGAGTCGGACGAGTCGTGGGATGATGCGGCCCGCAAGGGTATTTCCAAGGCGGATAAGACCCTGAAGAACATTCGCTCCGCCTGGGTCAAGGATCAGAGCGTCAAGGTCAAGGGCGGCGAAATCACCTCTTATCGTGTCACCTTGAAAGTCGCCTTCGGTCTGGAATAGGCTCAGGGGCGGCTTCTTGAAGCGGCGCCGCGCCGCTCACCCCGCCGCCTACCCGGCCACCAGCACCGCATCGAGATAGAGCTCCAGCAGTTCCGGCCCCTCTTCGGCGAGGTCGGCAAAGGCGTGCGGGCCCAGATATTGATGCACCAGGCCGATCACATAGCTTAAAATGCCCTTGGCGGCGGTCTCCGGCGCGAGGCCGGGCTTTAACGCGCCCACGGCCTCGAGCCGGCGGCAGGCGCCGATCATCGCGGAGACCAAACTGTCCTGTTTTTGCA
>PKTQ01000376.1 GCA_002869085.1 Hyphomicrobiales bacterium
GATCACATCCATGGCGGCAAGTTCAAGCCCGAGCCGGCCGAGCAGCTTCCGGGTGGCCGGCACCGGACCGATGCCCATCAGGCGCGGGGGCACGCCGGCGGCGGCCATGCCGCAAATCCGCGCCATGGGGGTGAGGCCATGGGCCTTGACGGCGGCCCCCGAGGCAATGATCAGCGCCGCCGCGCCGTCATTGACGCCCGAGGCATTGCCGGCGGTCACCGAGCCGCCATCGCGGAACGGGGCCGGCAGACGGGCGAGCTTTTCGATGCTGCTATCGGGGCGCGGATGCTCGTCCCGCTCGACAATCACCGGATCGCCCCGGCGCGGGGTGATGGTCACGGGCACGATCTCGCGAGCGAGGCGGCCATTGTCCATCGCCGCTGCCGCCCGCTGCTGCGAGCGCAGGGCAAAGGCGTCCTGGTCAGAGCGCGAGACACCAAATTCCTCGGCGACGTTTTCGGCGGTTTCCGGCATGGAATCGATGCCATATTGATCCTGCATCAGCCGGTTTACGAAGCGCCAGCCGATGGTGGTGTCATAGACCGCATTGGCGCGGGAAAAGGCGGCGCCGGCCTTGGGCATCACAAAAGGCGCCCGCGACATGGATTCGACCCCGCCGGCGATCATGATCTCGGCCTCGCCGGCGATGATCGCCCGGGCGGCATGGCCCACGGCGTCCATGCCCGAAGCGCAAAGGCGGTTGAGGGTGATGCCGGGCACCTCGACCGGCAGGCCGGCCAGCAGAGCGGCCATGCGGGCCACATTGCGGTTGTCCTCGCCGGCCTGATTGGCGCAGCCCAGCACCACCTCGTCAATGGCCCGGGGGTCGAGCTGCGGCGCCCGCGCCATGAGGGCGGCGATCACATGGGCGGCCATGTCATCGGGGCGCATGGCAGCCAGAGCGCCACCATAAGCCCCGAACGGGGTACGCAGCCCCTGACAGATGAAAGCTTCAGCCGTCATTTTCGGGCTCCTCGCCAAGATGCCGGCCCTTGACATTTCGCGAATGGCCGCGAAATTCGGCGATCAGCTCGCCGGCCTCGTCGCGGACCGAAACATCGTAAATGCCGCTGCGCCCGAAGCGCACATGTTCGCGGGCGCTGGCGGTGAGGCGAACCCCGACCCGGGCCGGGGCGATATAGGTGATCGAACAATGGCTGGCCACCACCTTGTTGTCATAGCTGTTGCAGGCATAGGCAAAGGCGGTGTCGGCCAGGGTGAAGATATAGCCGCCATGGGCGGTGCCGTGCGGATTGGTCATGGCGTCGGTGATGGTCATGGCGATATCGGCCTCGCCCGGCCCGCCATGGGTGAGTTCCATGCCTAATTCACGGGCCATGGCGTCGTCCGCCCACATCAGGCTTTGACAGGCTTCGGCGATCTGCCGGGCGTCCATGGTCATTGTTCCGTCCCGGTGAAACGGGGGGCGCGCTTTTCGAGAAAGGCCGAGACCCCCTCGGCATAATCGGGGCTGCGACCGGCGCGGCGCTGCCTTTCGCATTCCAGTTGCAGATTTTCCTCCAGGCTGTTGCCGGCGGCGTCATGAATGGTGCGCTTGATGAGCCCCAGGCCGAAGGAGGGCCCACCCGCCAGCCCTTCCACCATGGTCAGGGCCTCAGGCATCAGATTGTCGTCATCGACCGCCTTCCAGATCAGGCCCCATTGCGCGGCCTCCTCGGCGCCGAGCGGGGTGCCGAGCAGGGCAAGGCCCTTGGCGCGGGCCTCGCCGACCAGCCGGGGTAAAAACCAGGTGCCGCCGGAATCGGGCAGCAGGCCGATCTTGCAAAAGGCCTGGATGAATTTGGCCGAACGGGCGGCGATGACGATGTCGCAGGCCAGGGCGATATTGGCCCCGGCCCCGGCGGCGACGCCGTTGACGGCGCACACCACCGGCTTGTCCATGGCGCGCAGGCGGCGGATCAGCGGGTTATACTGGTTTTCGATGGTGGCGCCGAGATCGGGCGGGCCGCCGAGCCTGGCCGGATCGCGATCGCCGAGGTCCTGCCCGGCGCAGAAACCGCGTCCGGCTCCGGTCAGCAGCAGCGCCCGGATATCGGGGTCGGTTTCAGCCTCGCTGAGGGCTTCGGCCAGGGCCGCATGCATATCGTCGTTAAAGGCGTTCAGCTTTTCGGGCCGGTTGAGGGTCAGGATCATCGCCCCGCCGCGCCGCTCGACGATAAGGGGTTCGCTGGTCATCTGGATTGCTCTTTCCTTGTCTGCCATCTTTTGTGGGCCGCCCCCCTGCCCGCCACTGATCTAGGGTGGCCGGGCGCAGCCGGAGAATGGCGGCCAAATGGGTATATTGGTTATTAATTGACCGGCCGGTCGATTTATGCAAGATATTTTTAACCGACCGGACGGTCAATGAATTAATCCACCACCGAATTCCGCGCATAATTTTTCAGGAGCATGCCGCCATGACAAGCTGGTTCGAAGCCCATCAAGACACAATCAACGGGGCCATGGAGGCGATCCACCAACGGGGATATTGGTCGGCCTATGCGGAAATGCCCAGCAAGCGGATCTATGGCGAGGACGCCGCCGCCGACGGCCAGCGGACTTTCGATGCCTGGAAGGGCCAGGCTTTCGATCTGCCGGGCCAGCCCGGCAACGGACAATGGATCGGCGGCGAGGTCTCGCCCTTCGGGCCGGAGCTTGGCATCACCTATCCGGCGGCGGAGATCGCCGATCTGATCGCGGCGAGCGAGGCTGCCGGGGCGGATTGGGCCCGGGCCTCGGCGGAAACACGGGTCGGGGCGTGTCTTGAGATTCTACACCGGCTCAATCAGGTGTCGTTTGAAATGGCCCATGCGGTGATGCACACCACCGGCCAGGCCTTCATGATGGCGTTTCAGGCCGGCGGGCC
>PKTQ01000345.1 GCA_002869085.1 Hyphomicrobiales bacterium
GATGCGTTCTGCCGCGCCGCCGCCCTTGAGCCTGCCGATCTCGCCGTCGGCCTGCTTGATGAGGCCAGCGTCAAGGCGCGCTTTCCCGATTCAGTGCGCACTTTCTGGCGTTTTCGCGATGGCGGCTATAAGGCCTGCAATCTGTTCGCCCTGCTGACCCCGCGCTCCGCCGAGGCGATCAAACTGTGGCGCCATGCTGAGCGGAACCGCAAAAAGCCCTGGAAGGTGGCGGCGCTGATGGGGCCGGGCCTGCTGATTTCCTTCCTGCTGCGCCGCCGCAGCCTCGGTGAGCTGATGGCCCATCTCTCGGCCCGCATCGGCACGACGGCGCGGCCGGTGATGCTGCCGTTTCCGGAAATCGCCATCGATGTGGACCGGCGCGCCGATATCACCGCGGCCGAAGCGGTGCTGGCTCAGCGCCGCGCCGACAGCAGATAGGCCGCCATCGCCGCCGCATCCTCATCGGTGAGCTTCGAGAGGTTCTTATCCACCACCGTCGCCATCTCGCTGCCGACGCTGTCGCCGTCGGGCAGCATGCCGGTCTTGAGCGCAAAGCTGATATCCGACGCGTTCCAGCCTTTCAGCCCCCGGCCCCGGGCCGGCGCGATGCCGGGCACTGGATTGGGCCCGCCATCCGAACCCGACAGCCAGCGCGAATATTTCCACCCGCCAAGCGCATTGCGCGGCGTGTGGCATTCGGCGCAGTGGCCGGGCCCCTTCACAAGATAAGCACCGCGCGCCGCCCCTTCATCCTGGTTGCGGGCGAGTTTGCCTTCGCCCTCCACCAGGAACAGCAATTTCCACAGGCCGAGGCCGGCGCGGATATTGAACGGGAAATCGAGCGTGACTGTGGGCGCTTTGTCCGCCACCGGCGCTATGGTCTTCAGATGGGTCCAGATATCGAGCAGATCGTCCCGGCTCATATTGGTGTAGGAATTATAGGGAAAGGCCGGATAATAATGCCGGCCCGAGGGCGACAGACCGAGGCGCATGGCGCGCAGGAAATCCTCTGCCGACCAGGCGCCGATCCCCGCCTCGCGGTCCGGGGTGATATTGGGCACCGAGATATTGCCGAACACGGTTTTCAGCACCCGCCCGCCGGCCAGCGGCTTCGCGCCCTTGCCGGGCGCCGTGTGGCAGGAGGCGCAGCCGCCGACCCGGAACAGATAGGCGCCGTTCTCCGGATTGGGCACATAGCCATCCGTGCCAAGGCCCCGGTCCGGCCAGAACAGCGAGGGGATGAACCCGGCCACGCCAAGCACCCCCACCAGCGCGAGCGCCAGGCACAGACCGCAGGCCATCAGAAACCGCATCAACATGATCTGAAGCTTATTTGTCCTTGGGTTTGCGGAACTGCTCGTGGCAGCCCTTGCAGCTTTTGCCGACCCCGGCGAACAGCGCCATGATGTCGCTCTTGCCCGCGCCCATATCCGCGCCGGCCAGCGCGGCACTGGCTTTATTCAGCGCTGCGGTGGCGGCTTCGAACTCGCCCCATTTCGTCCACACTTCCGGCTTGGCGCGGGAGCTCATGTCATCGCTGCCCTTGGGGAACAATTTCAGCAGGCCCTCCGCCTGGCCCTGAATGGTCATGCCGGCCTGGGTGGCGGCCATCGCATCGAACGGGGACTGGCCCTTCATCATCGCGGCGAGCTGCTTCATAGCCCCGCCCATGGTTTTCATCGCGTCCATGCGCTCCTTGACCACGCCGGTGGCGCCGTCATGGGCCGCGGCGCCGCCCGCCGCCACCGTCAGGCCCAGCAGGGCCGCTGCGCAGATATTCCGTCCGATTTTGAGGGATGTGTTCATCATTCTTCTGCCTCTTGCCAATGGGATGTCAAATTCAAGAGCTATGAAAACTATGGTGAATCGCTTTTCGACACCAGACGGATCGTGTCCTCCGGCAGGTCATTTTTCCGTGATGGGTCCGCGCCGGCCCAGCTCGCCACCATGCCCCGGGCATGCTGCAGATCGAGCGGCACATCCACCTCGCACCATTCCAGCCCCTCGATGGAGGCGGTCTGGACATCGACCTGGCGCGCCAGCATGCCGATCACGCTCAGATACCACCGGCGCAGCGCGTCGGGCTCCAGCATGGTCTTTTCCAGCGCCTGACGGAACAGGCCCGGCCCCTTGCCCCGGAACAGGATCATGCCGATCGATTCTGCGTCCACCGTGTCCAGCGGCAGCCGCTTGCCGATTTCGGTCAGCCGGGTGCCGTCCAGCATCACCTTCATGTCGTCCTCGTCATAGACGGGCTTGCGGTCGATCGCCAGGGTGATCGGCGCCGCCGGGCTGGCCAGCAACCGCTTGACCACATCATGCCGGAACAGATTGTCCCCGTTCACCAGGATGAAGTCACCCTCCATCTCATGCCGCGCCATCCAGCAACTGGCCAGATTGTCGGCGACATTGAAGAACGGATTATAGATTTCGCGGAACTGAATCTCCGGGAAGATTTGGCCGAGCCGCCCCAATTCCCGGTCGATGCTTTGCGAGCGAAAACCCGTCAGCACCACGATTTCCTTCGCCCCGCAGGCCCGGAACGCCTCGACCTGCACCGCCAGCAGGGAGCGGCCGTGAATATCGAGCAGAGCCTTGGGCGCGGATTCGGTCAGAGGCAGCAAGCGGCGCCCCTGGCCGGCGGCTAAAATGATGATCTTCAAAGATATCCCCTTGATTGGTCTGGCCTGTGGTTATCTTCCCGGCTGTCGAGGCTAACCCCGCAATGGGGCGAAAACCGGCCAATGAGCCGGCATTTCACTCAAATTCCCGCCGGCATGCAAGCCGAAACGCCCGAACGCGCTTGTATTTCACCGCAGTCAATGGCACTTGAGAACCCATCCGTCAATATCAAGCCGAGCCCGAGACCGCGATGTTCACCCTGGCCCACCTCACCGACCCCCATATCGGCCCTCTACCAGAGCCGGGCTTTCGGGCGTTGATGGGCAAGCGCCTGTCCGGTTATCTGTCCTGGACCAAAAATCGCCACCGCATCCACAATATGGACATTCTGCGCGCCCTCACCGAGGATATGCGCGCCCAGCAGCCGGACCAGATCGCCCTCACCGGCGACATCGTCAATATTTCCCTGCCGGAAGAATTCAGCCAGGCCCGCCGCTGGCTGGACGAATTCGCCCCGCCGGAGCGCCTCAGCCTAGTGCCGGGCAATCACGACGCTTATGTGTCCATGCCCTACGCGCACGGCCTCGGCAAATGGCAGGACTATATGAGCTCCAATGCGGAGGCCGCCCCCTTCCTGCCGCCGGAGCATCAGCCCTTCCCCTGGCTGCGCCTGTTTGGGAACATCGCCATGATCGGCCTGTCCTCGGCCGAGCCCACCTGGCCCTTTGTCGCCGGCGGGCATGTCGGCCGCCGCCAATTCGCCATCCTGTCCGAACTGCTTGCAAAGCTGGGCGCGGAGAATTTTTTCCGGATCGTGCTGATCCACCATCCGCCCCTGCCAGGGTTCAATTCGTTCCGCAAGGGGCTGTGGGACGCCGAAGAGCTGAGATCGGTGCTGTGCACCCACGGCGCCGAGCTGGTGCTGCACGGCCATAATCACCGGGCTATGTTCAGCCGGCTCGAGGGCCCGGGCGGCCCCATCGCCATAGCCGGCGCGCCCTCCGCCTCGGCCCGCAAAAGCGCCCGCCACCCCGCTGCCGGTTATTATCTGTTCGATATTGAGCAAATCGATGGAAGCTGGCATTGTAGCAGCCGTGTTCGAAACCTGAACGAAGGTCATTCCGGATTTGTGGATGGCGAGGCCTTGTTTTCAACACTGGTCTATTCATGAACCCGGTGCGGCCCCGCATTCCGCAGCGCACTGACAAGCGAGCCATATGAACACCGCCAGCCGCTACATCCTCTCGCAAATCATGAAACCGCTGCTCGTGTCGGTCGCCATCGGCCTGCTGCTGCTGTTGTCCGAGCGCATGGTGCGGCTGCTCGAGATCACCCTCGGCCAGACCCAGGCCCTGTCGCTGGTGTTCGAAATGCTGTCCTATCTGGTGCCCCATTATCTGGGTTTCGCCCTGCCCGGCGCTTTTTTCATCGGCCTGATGCTGGGCTTTAACAATCTGAGCAAGAACAGCGAGGTCGATGCCTTTCTGGCCGGCGGCATCGGTCTGCATCAGCTTGTGCGCCCGCTAATGGCCCTGTCGCTGGTGTTCATGGTTCTGGCGATCGCCATGTTCGGCTATATCCAGCCCTATACCCGCTATGCCTTCTATATGCTGAAAAACTCCATCAACACCACCGCGGTCTATTATCTGGCCGAGGAAGGCATATTCATGCATATCGGCAACAAGACCTTCTCGCTCGACAACATATCGCGCGAGTCAAAGCAGTTCCAAAAGGTGTTCATCTTCGCCGATAACGGCAAGAAATCACACACCACCACCACCGCCAATAGCGGGCGGATTCTGGAACGCGGGGTTTATAATCTGCCGGTGCTGCGCCTGACCGACGGCAAGGTGATGCGGGTCAATCTGCCCAGACCCGGCGGCTCCGGGGCTGAAGGCGCCGCCGGCAAAGGCCTGAAGAACGCCAAAGTGTCCTTTTACGAGCGTCTCGATACCCTGCTCGGCAAGGAAGCCGGCCCCTTGCGGCGCGAGCGCGGACAGAGCCGGCGCGAGCTGACCCTGATGGAGCTGTGGCGGCATATCGACAATCCGCCGGGCGACATCACCCGCAATGAAATCGTCTCCGAGTTCAACGACCGGGTGATCCGCATTCTGATGATTCCGGTTCTGCCGCTGCTGGCCATTCCCTTCGCGCTGAGCCGCCGGCGCGGCTACCGATCCTATCGCTTCGCCACCGCCATCGTTCTGCTGATCGCCTTTAACGAAATCCTGCAAAACGGCCGCCGCGCGGTGATGCTCGGCGCCATGCCGCCGCTGATCGTGCAATGGCTGCCTTTCGCCCTGTTTGCCGGATTCGCCTTCTGGAATTTCTACCGCGCCGGCTTTACCCTGGCCTCGCCCACCCTTGATCCGATCTGGGAGCGGGTGCATGCCATTGTCAAACGCGTATCGGCCGCCGCGCAAAAACTGATCGGGATCCAGACGTGAAAACCATCACCCTTTATATGAGCCAGCTGTTCATCTCGCGGTTTTTGCTGATTCTGCTGGGGGTCACCGCCATGGTGCTGACCCTGGATCTGTTCATCTATGGCGAGGAAGTCGCCGCCTCGCGGCCGGGTGACCCCTATGCCCTGCTCACCTATGCGGCGCTCAGCACACCCGGCATCATCTCGAAATTCTACAGCCTGGTGGTGCTGCTGGCCATATTGCTGGCCCTGACCGAGCTTAGCCGCCACAACGAGCTGATCGTCATCTGGTCGGCCGGCGCCTCGCAGATTCAGATCTTTTTCGCCCTGGCGCCGCTGGCTTTGCTGCTGGGGCTCGGCCATTTCCTGATTGACGACCAAATGGCCCCCAGAACCTCCGCCGTGCTGTTCGACTGGGGGGTCGGCAAATTCAGCAGCGCCCGCTATCAGCGTGACCTTGACGCGCCGGTGTGGATGAAGTCGGGCAGCGATATCGTCCGGGCCGGACAGCAGGACGAAAACACGGATGTCCTGAAGGACATCATCATTTTCCGCCGCGCCAAGGACGGCCGCTTGACCGAGCAGATCGAGGCCCGGCGCGCCCAGCGCCAGAACGACCACTGGCAATTGCAGGAGGTCAGGATCTATTCCGGCGAAAACGGCGAGGTGATCCAGATGCCGGACATGGTCTATTATGGATCCTTGCGCTCGGCCATTTCGGGCCGCGACAAGGGCGATCCCGGCGAGATGAGTCTGTCGCAATTGTTCTATTTCTCGCAAAATGCCGGCTTCGGCGTGCGGCCGGCCTATGTCTATGAGACCTGGGCTCATAAACGCCTGACCACCCTGCTGACCGGCTTACTGGCCTTGCTGATCGCCATCCCGATCGCCCACAGCTTCCGACGCGGCGGCGGTTTCGGCATTTTGTTTCTGTTCGGCATTGCCATCGGTTTTGCCTATTTCATCTATGCCGGCGTGACCCTGGCGCTTGGCCAGGGGGGCATCTTGCCGCCCCTGATGGCCGGCTGGCTGGCACCCATCACCCTGCTGTCGGTGTCCGGCATGGTCGCGTTGCAGTTTGAATCAAGTTAGATTTCTCCATGACCCAACCTGTTCTGTGCCTGATCGGCCATTGCGATGATCATCTCTGGGGGCGCGCCCTGCCCGAACGCACCGCCCTGCAATTCAGCCGCGCCGGCATTACCGGCCGGGTGAGCCCGGACAAACTGGCCGAAGCCGCCGGAGATATCATTCTGGTGCGGGCCGACGCGGTGCTCGATGTGCCGCTGGTCGCCCATCTGGCGGGCTCGGACCCGGTGATCCTCCTGTCCGGTGAGGGCGAGCCCCTGGCCGCCCGCCTGCCGGCGGGCGAAGCGGAAACAGGCGCTGCCATTCTGGCCGGCGAGACGGAACTCTCGGCTCTGCCCGATGTGCCCGCCAGCGCCCCGGCCGGGCTCGGCGCCGAATACTGGCAGGCCCTGCGCAAGCGCGAAACCCCTTATGCCTATCGCTACCGGCCGCAGCAGCGCGATGAGATCGAATGGCGCATCTTCATGGGCACTTATAAAGGCGCCACCGACATCGTCACCAAACATGTCTGGCCGAGGCCCGCCTTTTACGTCACCCGCTGGCTGGCGCCCGGCTTCGTCACCCCCAATATGGTCACCAGCGTCAGCGCCCTGTTTACCGTGCTCGCCTTTTATTTCTTCATGCAGGGTGAGTGGCTGCCCGGGCTGTTCAGCGCCTGGGCGATGACTTTTCTCGACACGGTCGACGGCAAGCTGGCCCGCACCACCCTGACCTCCAGCGCCTGGGGCAATGTGTTCGATCACGGCATCGATCTGGTGCATCCACCGTTCTGGTACTGGGCCTGGGCGGCTGGCCTCAGCGCCGCCGGTCATCAAATGCCCAATGAGTTCACCTGGTGGGTGCTGGCGGTAATCATCGGCGGCTATGTCCTGCAGCGCGTGGTGGAGGGCGCCTCCATTTCCGTTCTCGGGCTGGAGATTCATATCTGGCGGCGCATCGACAGCCTGTTCCGCCAGATCACCGCGCGCCGCAACCCCAATCTCATCATTCTCACTTTGGGCGCCCTGTTCGGCCGGCCCGATCTGGGGCTGATCGCCGTCGCCGTCTGGACCGCGCTCTGTTTCGTTCTGCATCTGATTCAGTTAACCTATGCCTTTTACATTAGGGTCAAACACGGCCCCCTGAACTCATGGCTCACCAAGCCAGACGCAGAAACATGACCATCGTGCTGATCATCAATCCCTTTGCCCGCCGCAACCGCAACGGCGCCGATGCCGGCCTGATCCGCGAGGCGGAAAATCTGGGTATCGCTCTCTATCGCATCGAGGATTTCGCCGCCCTGCCCGAACTGGTCACGCGGATGATGGCGGAGGCGCCGGACATGGTGATCGTCAGCGGCGGCGACGGCACCGCCCACGCGGTCATCTCCCTGCTGGGCGAGCACGATCCCGGCGAGAAGCGTCCGCTGCTGGCCCTGCTGCCCCACGGCACCACCAATGTCACCGCGCTGCAGGTCAGCCTCCGCAAGCCCGATCCCCGGCAATTGCGCCGCCTCGCCGCCCCGGCGGGCAGCCGCCCGCCGACCTGCAGGAAACACACGGTCCGGGTCGCCAATCTCACCGACCAGCCGCCCCTGCATGGTTTCATCAATGCGGTCGGAGTGATCGCCTCCGGGACCGCCCGCTGCCAGACCAATCTCAATCAGAGCGGCTGGACCGGAAACTTCGCCGTGGCCCTGTCAATGATCAATGATCTGATCAAGAAGGTTCTCAGCCGCGACCCCGAGGCCGGCGGCCTGCTGACGCCGGTAAGGATGAGGCTGACCACCGCCGATGGCCGGGACTATGACGAGGACACCCTGACCATATTGATCTCAACCCTCGACCGGCTGGTGCTGGGCTCAAGCCCGTTCTGGAACCTTGCCGAGGGGGCGCTGCATGTCACCCGGGTGAGCAAGAACCCGCCGGACTTCATCACCAATCTCTACCGCATCCTGTTCGGCAATAAACACAAATTGCCCGCCAGCCATTTCCAGAGTTTCTCAGGCGACGCCCTGACCCTAACCCTGGACGGCGAGGTGCTGATCGACGGCGAGTTTTACACCGCCTCAAGCCAGGTCCCGCTCGAAATCAGCGCCGGGCCGGAATTCGAATTCGTGCGGCTGTGAGCGGCCATGCCGGGCGCCCTCGACACATTGATCCAAGCCCGCCTCAGCCGCCCGGCACCAGCCGGCATGCTGGCCCTGGCCGACGCGGCCCGCCGGCACCACGGCGACAATGTGCTGGCGGTGATCGGCTATGGCTCGTGCCTGCGTGACGGGGTCGCGCCCGACAGGATCGTCGATCTTTATCTGCTGCTGGAGCATTACGGCGCCATGCCGGACAACCGGCTGCTGCGCGCCGGCAACCGGCTGCTGCCGCCCAATGTCTATTACCTCGAAACCCCGTTTGAAGGGGAGCTGCTGCGGGCCAAATACGCCGCCCTGACCCTGTCCGCCTTCGAAAAATGGGTGGGGCCAGACACCGACAATCCCTATTTCTGGGCCCGCTTCGCCCAGCCCTCGGCCCTGCTCCATGCCCGCGACGATGCGGTCTCGGGGCGCCTCACCGCCGCCATCGCCGCCGCCGCCGCCACCCTGCTTACCAACACCCTGCCCCTGATGCCGGAACAGTTCAGCGCCCGCCAGCTCTGGACCTGTGCGCTTGAGCAGACCTATCGCACCGAATGGCGATCGGAAGGCAGCCAGCGGGCCGGGCAGATCATCGCCGCCGATCTTGAATATTATCAGCGCCTCGCCGCGCTGATCCTGCCGGCTATCGCCCCGGGGCACCAGAGCGCCGATACCGAACCCGGCGGCGCAGAGCCGGACGATGCGGACGAGATCCATATCATCGATCACAGCCGGCTTATTTCGCACGCCGCCGCCGCGCGCCACTGGCGCCGCCGCCGCCTGGCCGGCAAGGTCCTGGCCACCCTGCGGCTCATGAAGGCCGCCTTCACTTTTCAGGGCGGCATCGATTATCTGCTGTGGAAGGTCGCCCGCCATTCCGGCGTCAAGCTCACCCCGACCGAGTTCCAGCGCCGGCACCCCCTGCTGGGCGCGCCCGCCCTGGCCTGGAAGCTCTATCGCCGCGGCGGTTTCCGCTAGGCTCAGGTCAGTCTCAGGCCACCCGAATCCTCGGGACCGGCAAACACAAATACGTGATCTGACCCGCTCAGACCGGCCGAATGGCCGGGAAATTCTTGCAACCGTACCGCACTCTGATAGAGTGATTGGGATCGTCCCGGTGTGAAAAACAAGCAATATCAACAAGCTCGTCACCGAGGATCTCATAATGGAGGGAAGATATGCAAAAAGCATTGGCAATTGATGCGGGCAAATGCACCGGCTGCAAACAATGCGAGCTGGCCTGTTCATTCGAGCATGAAGGCATATTCAATGTGGTGCGCTCGCGCATTCGCGTTTTCATTTTCGAGGAAGAGGCCCGGTTCGTGCCCTATACCTGCACCCAGTGCGATCAGGCCTGGTGCATGCAGGTCTGTCCTGTCGGCGCCATCACCTCCGATCCGATGTCCGGGGTGAAATCAGTCAATGCCGCCACCTGCGTCGGGTGCAAGGTCTGCACCATCGCCTGCCCCTTCGGCACCATCAATTACAATGCCGGCTCCGGCAAGGTCGAGAAATGCGATCTGTGCGGCGGTGACCCGGCTTGCGCCCGTGAATGCCCGACCGACGCCATCACCTTCATCGATGCCGGACTGGCCGGATATGCCAAAATGCAGGACTGGGCCGCGCGCACCGACACCGCGCCCCAGGCCGCCTCATAGAACGGGAGAGCAAACCATGTCATGGACCAAGAAAATCCTGCGGGTCAATCTCACGAAAGGCACCTGCACATCCGAACCGCTCAATATGGATTGGGCTTATAAATATATCGGCCAGCGCGGCCTGGCGACCAAATATCTCATCGAGGAGATCGACCCCAGGGTCGACCCCCTGTCGCCTGACAACAAGCTGATCTTCGCCACCGGCCCGCTCACCGGCACCGCCGCCTCCACCAGCGCGCGCTATTCGGTGATCACCAAAGGCCCCCTCACCGGCGCCATCGCCTGTTCCAATTCCGGCGGCTATTTCGGCGCCGAGCTGAAAAGCGCCGGCTGGGATATGATCATTCTCGAGGGCAAGGCGGCCGGCCCGGTCTATCTGCATATCGAAAACGATCAGGCCAGCCTGCTTGACGCCAGCCCACTTTGGGGCACCTCCACCTGGCACACCGAGGAGTGGATCAAGAACACCCATCAGGACCCGATGATGCGCGTCGCCTCGGTCGGCATCGCGGCGGAAAACGGCGTTCTTTACTCGGCGGTGGTCAATGACCTGCACCGGGCGGCCGGGCGCTCCGGCGTCGGCACGGTGATGGCCTCGAAAAACCTCAAAGCGGTCTGTGTGCGCGGCACGCTCGGCATCGGCGTGAGGGATCCCAAGGCCTTCATGGAGGCCGCCACCAAGGCCAAGAAGGTGCTGGCGGAAAACGCGGTCACTTCGGTCGGCCTGCCCACCCATGGCACCCAGGTGCTGATGAATGTCATCAATGAGGTCGGCGCCCTGCCCACCCGCAATGCCGCCGATGTGCAGTTTGAAGGCGCGAGCGACATTTCCGCCGAGGCCATGCGCGAGGTGCGCCGCACCGATGGCAAGACCAATCTGATCGCCAATCAGGCCTGTTTCGGCTGCACCATTGCCTGCGGCCGGGTCTCGAAGATCGACCAGACCCATTACACCATCGTCAACAAGCCCGAATATTGGCATGCTTCCGGCGGGCTGGAATATGAAGCCGCCTGGGCGCTCGGCGCCGCCACCGGGGTCAATGACCTCGAGGCGCTCACCTATGCCAATTTCATCTGCAACGAGCAGGCGATCGACCCGATCACCTTCGGCGCCACCCTCGGCGCGGCGATGGAGCTTTACGAGGACGGCCTGATCACCGACGAGGAAACCGGCGGCGTCAAGCTGAATATCGGCTCCGCCGAGGCGCTCACCACCATGGTCGAGCTGACCGGCAAGGCGGAAGGCTTCGGCAAGGTGCTGGGGCTCGGCTCGAAGCGGCTATGCGAGAAATACGGCAAGCCGGAGCTGTCCATGTCGGTCAAGGGGCTGGAATTCCCGGCCTATGATCCGCGCGGCATTCAGGGCATCGGCCTCAATTACGCCACCTCCAACCGCGGCGCCTGCCATGTGCGCGGCTATACGGTGGCGTCGGAAATTCTCGGCATTCCCGAGAAGACCGATCCCTTGGTCACCGACGGCAAGGCCGGGCTGGTGAAGGCCTTCCAGGACGCCACCGCCGCGGTGGATTCGGCCGGTATCTGCCTGTTCACCACTTTTGCATGGTCGCTCGAGGACATCGCGCCTCAGGTCGATGCGGCCTGTGACGGCGAATGGACGGTCGAGACCATGCTTGAGGCCGGCGAGCGCATCTGGAACATGGAGCGCCAGTTCAACCTGGCGGCGGGCTTCACCGGCAAGGACGACACCCTGCCCAAGCGCCTGCTGAAAGACGCAGCCAAAACCGGCCCCGCCAAGGGTCTGGTCAGCGGCCTCGACAAGATGCTGCCGGAATATTACCAGGTCCGCGGCTGGTCGACGGACGGTGTGCCCACCGCCGATACGCTGGGCCGTCTCGGCCTGTAGCACCGGCATGAAGGGGCCGCCCAATTCGCCGGGCGGCCCCTTTGCGCCCCTGTGCAATAAGGGAGGTTGAACCCATGCACCATGTCATCATCGGCACGGGGCCCGCCGGGGTCAGCGCCGCCGAAACCCTGCGGCGGCTGAATCCCGGCTCGAAAATCACCATGATCGGCGGCGAGGGCGAAGTACCCTATTCGCGCATGGCCATTCCCTATGTGCTGGATGGCGGCATCAAAGAACAGGGCACCCATCTGCGTCAGGACAAGGGGCATTATGAGCGGCTCGACATCGAAGTGCTGGCCGGGCCGGTCACCCGCATCGACGCTCAGCATAAACTGGTCGAGCTTCTTGGCGGCAGCGCCGTGAATTACGACAAACTGCTGATTGCCGCCGGGGCCAGCCCGGTCAAGCCGCCGGTGCCCGGGCTCGATCTGCCCGGCGTGCACCATTGCTGGACCCTTGGCGACATGCGCGTCATCGAGGAGCTGGCGCAAAGCGGCGAGGATGTGGTGCTGATGGGCGCCGGCTTCATCGGCTCGATCATCCTCGAGGCGCTGAAAAAGCGCGGCGTCAATCTGACCGTCGTCGAACTGGGCGACCGCATGGTGCCGCGCATGCTGGACGAAACCGCCGGCGGCCTGCTGAAACAATGGTGCATCGGCCACGGGGTCGATGTGCTGACCGACACCGGCATTGACCGGGTCGAGCCGGATGGTGAGCGGCTGTCCGTGCATCTCACCTCCGGCGCCAGCCTGTCCGCGCGGCTGCTGGTGGTCGCCGCCGGCGTCAAGCCCAATACCGGTTTTCTCACCGGCAGCGGCATCAAGGTCGGACGCGGCATCGTCGTCGATGCGCACCAGCAGACCAGCCTGCCCGATATCTATGCCGCCGGAGACATTGTCGAATCCCATGACATCTCCACCGGCGAGGTCAGCGTAATGGCCATCCAGCCGGTGGTGGTGGACCATGCCCGGGTCGCCGCCACCAATATGGCCGGCTTCAAGGCGCGCTATGAAGGCGCGCTGGCGATGAACGTGCTCGACACGCTGGGGCTGATCACCACCTCCTTCGGCCTGTGGCACGGCACCGGCAGCGGCGAGCAGGCCATGTCGCTCGATGCGGAGAATTATAAATATCTGCGTCTTGAGTTCGACGGCGACCATCTGGTCGGCGCGCAAAGCCTCGGCCTGCCCGAGCATGTCGGCGTGCTGCGCGGCCTCATTCAGAGCCGGATCGATCTCGGCCCCTGGAAACAGCGGCTGATGGCCAATCCGCACCAGCTCGCCGCCGCCTATGTCGCCTGTACCAATGGCGTCTGTTGAAAAGCCCCCCGCCATGAACATCACCCTCAAGCTTTTTTCGGTCCTTGAAAAACATCTGCCCCCGGACGCGGTGCGCAATCAGAGCCTGATCGAGATTGCCGACGGCGCCTCGGTCGGCGATGTGCTGGCCGCGCACGGCGTGCCGCTGCCCCTGTGCCAGATCATTCTGGTCAATGGCGTCTATTCCCGCCCGGCCGATGTGGACGATGTCACCCTGAAACCAGATGACGTGCTGGCGGTGTGGCCGCCTGTTGCCGGTGGCTAGGCCGGACTCCGGCCCGGCGCCGCACCTTGAGGTCAAGCTCATGTCGCTGAGCCCCGATGAGTTCAGGCGCTCGCTGGCCTTTTTCGCCCCGGAAACAGCAACAAAAGCCCCCGCCGACAGCTATCGGCTCGGCGGCGGCGACAAAAGCCTGCGCATCAGCCTGGAGGAAATGGAGCCCTTTTCCCCCGGCGGTCTGATCGTGCTGCCCCGTTGCCGCGTCACCCTTGCTTTCAGCGGTTATGGCGCAGATGAGCGCGCCGAACTGCTGGCCCGGTTCGACCGGACTTTTTTTCGCGGGGGCGGATGAGCCGCCATGGCGCGGCCTCGTTTACCCTTTGTTAACCAATTGTCCCCTTCCTTCTCACAGGATGGTCACGAAGGAGCATGCCAGAATGACGACACTGAAAACCGCGATGGCGCTCGCCCTCGCCGCCGGCCTCGCAGCCGGCCTTGCCGCCCCGGCCAAAGCCGCCTCCTGCGGCGGTGCCAGGGGCTTTGACAGATGGCTGGGTGAGCTGAAACGCGAGGCCGCCGCGGGCGGCGTCTCGCGCCGGGCGCTCTCGGCCCTGAACGGCATCACCTATGACCCCGGCGTGGTGCGCCGCGACCGCGCCCAGGGGGTCTTTGCCCAAAGCTTCCTGAAATTCGCCGGCCGCATGGTCTCGAATAACCGCCTGGTGGTGGGGCGCAAGCGCCTGCGCCAGAATGCCCGCACTTTCAGCCGCATCAAGCAGCGCTTCGGGGTGCCGGCCCCGGTGATCACCGCCTTCTGGGGTCTGGAAACCGATTTCGGCGCCTTTATGGGCAATTTCCACACCCTGCGCTCCCTGGCCACCCTGGCCCGCGACTGCCGCCGGCCGGAGCTGTTCCGCCCGCAATTGATCGACGCCCTGCGCCTGATCGACAAGGGCGATCTCAGAGCCTCGGAAATGATCGGCGCCTGGGCCGGTGAGCTGGGGCAATTGCAATTCCTGCCCTCGGACTATATGGAAAGCGCGGTTGATTTTGACGGCGATGGCCGCCGCAATCTGATCCGCTCCTCAGCCGACGCCCTGGCTTCGGCCGCCAATCTGATGCGCCGCTATGGCTGGCGGCGCGGCGAGCCCTGGCTCGAGGAAGTGCGGGTGCCCAGATCCATGCCCTGGGACCAGGCCGATATCTCGATCCGCCATTCAAGAGCCCAATGGGCCAAATGGGGCGTGCGCAAGGCCAATGGATCGAGCCTGAAGGCCGACCGTTACCCGGCCTCGCTCATCCTGCCCATGGGCCGGCTCGGCCCGGCCTTTCTCGCCTATCCCAATTTCCAGGTCTATCTGAAATGGAATGAATCGCTGGTCTACACCACAACGGCGGCCTATTTCGCCACCCGGCTGGCCGGGGCGCCGCGGGTGCGGCCCGGCAATGGCAGCCCGGAAGTACTCGGGGTGCGGCAGATCAAGCATCTGCAACGCCTGCTGCAGCGGCGCGGATTTGATGTCGGCAAGGTTGACGGCATTATCGGCGCCAAGAGCCGCGCCGCCATCAAGGCCATGCAGATCAAATACCGCCTGCCGGCCGATTCCTATCCGACCACCGATCTGATCAACCGCCTGCAGCGCGGTTGATCACCCCTCGGGGAGCCGAAATTCCAGCCGGGCGGTCAGGCCGCCCGGCATATCCCGTGAGTTTCAAGCGGCCGATGGCCCAAAAAAAGACGCCCGGTGGGGGAAACCGGGCGTCTTGGCGCGTTTACTTCGCGCAGGGTGCCGGGAGGGGAAAGAACCGGCACCGGCGGTTGACTTGCACTTGGTTCAGCGGGGGGACTGACATTTATTCGCAATATCAACCGTCATTAATCACAAGATAGGCAGGAGCTGGTTTTTTTTCAAGAGATGTTGCGTTTTTTTATTTATTTCTCGCGATTTCGTGATCGACTCCAAATTTGACAAAAATAATCGGGAATTACGAGCCCGGGAACGCTTCCCGCAACAGTTTGAAATAATGTAATAATTATAAATCTCATTTCAAGCCTGCCGCAAAAACACCCCCCCGGCGCGGCGCGAAAAAAATTTCTTCGGCTCGGCGATTCCGGCCCCGCTGCGACATTTGCGACCTGTTATTAGATTTATGTTGACTCTCTAATAAGCAAATCGCTATATCGATATTGTTATTAAGAATGATTGTCATCATGAACTGGGATCGCGGGCGTTATCATCGCGGCCTTTCGGAAATTCCGGCAATTTGAACTTTGGGCGATTGGGATCCATGATCGAGAAACTGCGTCATATCGATGAACAGAAACACGCCTTCCCCCTGGCGCTTGCCGCCGAGGGCGAGGAGGTCTGCATCTATGCCATGAAGGGCGGCAAGGGCCTGAGCCGCAAGCTGATGGATCTCGGCCTTTCCCTCGGCTCCAGCCTGAAAGTCATGCAGCGCCGCCCCGGCGGCGCCCTGGTGGTGGCGCGCGGCAATCTGCGCGTCGCGCTCGGCGCCGGCATGGCCCAGAAAGTGGTGGTGGCGCTGACCACCGCCTCATCGGCCTCGAAAGCCTGACCCATGAAGGAATGTTGTGAAACCGGCGCCGCACCGGCCCGTCCGGAAGCCGGCCATGACGGCCCGCTCACCATCGGCATCGCCGGCAATCCCAATTGCGGCAAGACCACCCTTTTCAACAATCTGACCGGCGCCCGCCAGCGGGTCGGCAACTGGCCCGGCGTCACGGTCGACCGCAAGGAAGGCCTTTATAACGACGCCGGCGGCCAGATCCGCGTGGTGGATCTGCCCGGGGTCTATACGCTCGGGGTGTTGCCCGGGCTCGAGGCCCAGTCGCTCGACGAAAAGCTGGCCCGCGACAATATCCTCAGCGGCGACATCGATGTGATCGTCAATATCATCGATGCCGGCAATCTGGAGCGCAATCTCTATCTCACCGCCCAGATGATCGAAATGAAGCGGCCGATGGTGGTGGCGCTCAACATGATGGATGTCGCCGCCAATCAGGGCATCAAGGTCGATGCCGACAGGCTGTCCAGGCGCCTCGGCTGCCCGGTGGTCACCATGGTCGCCGCCCGCTCCGAGGGCATGGGGCCGCTGATCGATGCGGTGCGCGATGTCGTCGCCCGCAGCGCTACCCCCGCCCGCGCCGTCACCTTCCCCACCGGGGTCGAGCATGCCATCCAGGAACTCATCCCCGCCGCGCGCCAGGCGGCCGAAACCAATGGGGTCGATCCGCGCTGGCTGGCCGCCCGCCTCCTGGAGAGCGATGATCTGGCCCGCACCATGACCGGCAATGCCCTTGATGAGCGGGTCGCCGACCTGCTGCCCGGCATCGAGGGCGAACATGGCGAGGATGCGGACATTCTGATCGCCGATGGCCGCTTCACCTTCGCCCATGAGATCGCCGAGGCGGTATCGAGCCAGTCCGGCCGCGCCAAGCGCCGCACCTCCGATGCCCTCGACCGCATCGTGCTCAGCCGCATCGGCGGCCCGCTGATCTTTCTCGGCCTGATGTATCTGATGTTCATGTTCACCATCAATCTGGGCGGCGCCTTTATCGATTTCTTCGACCTTACCGCCGGCGCCCTGTTTGTGGACGGCGTCAAGGAGCTGCTCGGCCTCGTCAACGCGCCCAAATGGCTGCAGGTTCTGCTGGCCGACGGCATTGGCGGCGGCATTCAGGTGGTGGCGACCTTCATTCCGATCATCGGCTTTCTCTATTTCCTGATGTCGATCCTGGAGGATTCCGGCTATATGGCCCGCGCCGCCTTCCTGATGGACCGGCTGATGCGGGTGGTCGGCCTGCCGGGCAAGTCCTTCGTGCCGCTGATCGTCGGATTCGGCTGCAATGTGCCGGCCATCATGGCCTCGCGCACCCTTGATCAGCAGCGCGACCGGCTGATGACCGTGATGATGAGCCCGTTCATGTCCTGCGGGGCGCGCCTGACCATCTATGCCCTGTTCGCCGCCGCCTTTTTCCCCACCGGCGGCCAGAATATCGTCTTCGCCCTCTATCTGATCGGCATCATCGCCGCCATCGGCACCGGCCTTTTGCTCAAGCACACCCTGCTGAAGGGCGAGACCACCCCCTTTGCCATGGAGCTGCCGCCCTATCACCTGCCGCGCCTGAAGGATGTGCTGATCCATAGCTGGATTCGGCTCAAGAGCTTCATTTTCGGCGCCGGCAAGATCATCGTGATGGTGGTCACCATCCTGGCCTTCCTCAATTCATTCGGCACCGATGGCAGTTTCGGCAATGAGGACAGCGACAAATCCATCCTCAGCTCGATCGGCCGTGTCATCGTGCCGGTCTTCAACCCGATGGGCATCGACGAGCGCAACTGGCCGGCCACGGTCGGCCTGTTCACCGGCATCTTCGCCAAGGAAGCGGTGGTCGGCACGCTGGATTCGCTCTATTCCGGCCTTGCCAAGCCGGACAGCGCCGCCAGCGCGGCGCCCGAGGCCTATGACCTGCCAGCCCGTCTCGGCGAGGCCGTCACTTCGATTGGCGAGAATCTGAGCGGCCTTGGCGATCTGTTCACCGACCCGCTCGGGCTGGGCGCGGTGCGCTTCGAGGGGCTGGACAAAGCCGCCGAAGCCCAGGAGGTCAGCACCGGCACCTTCGGCGCCATGGCCCAGCGCTTCGACGGAGCCGTCGGCGCCTTTGCCTATCTGCTGTTCCTGCTGCTTTATTTCCCCTGTGTCGCCGCCCTCGGCGCCATCAAGAACGAGGCCGGCGGGCGCTGGGCCACCTTTGCCGCCCTGTGGACCACCGGGCTTGC
>PKTQ01000347.1 GCA_002869085.1 Hyphomicrobiales bacterium
GCTCAAAGGTCCGATCCTGTGCCTGGTGGGTCCGCCCGGCGTCGGCAAGACCTCGCTCGGCAAGTCGATTGCCCGCGCCACCGGGCGCGAGTTTGTGCGCCTGGCTCTGGGCGGCGTGCGCGACGAGGCCGAAATTCGCGGCCATCGGCGCACCTATATCGGCTCTATGCCCGGCAAGATCATCCAGTCGATGAAAAAGGCCAAAAGCGTCAATCCGCTGTTCCTGCTCGATGAGATCGACAAGATGGGCGCCGATTTCCGCGGCGATCCGTCCTCGGCCCTGCTTGAGGTGCTGGATCCGGAGCAGAACAACACATTCGCCGATCATTATCTGGAAGTGGAATATGATCTGTCGAAGGTGATGTTCATCACCACCGCCAACACCCTCAATATTCCCTCGCCGCTGATGGACCGCATGGAGATCATCCGCATCGCCGGCTACACCGAGGACGAGAAGGTCGAGATTGCCTCGCGCCATCTGATTCCCAATCAGTTGAAGGGCCATGGGCTCAAGCCCAAGGAATGGTCGCTGGGGCCGGATGTGCTGCGCACCATCATTCAGCGCTATACCCGCGAGGCCGGGGTGCGCAATCTGGAGCGTGAAATCGCCAAGCTGGCCCGCAAGGCGGTGAAGGAACTGGTGACCACCGACAAGAAAATCATCGAGATCACCAATGATAATCTGGACGATTTTCTCGGTGTGCCGAAATTCCGCCATGCCGAGGTCGAGCATGAGGATCAGGTCGGTTTCGTCACCGGCCTCGCCTGGACCGAGGTTGGCGGCGAATTGCTGACCATCGAAGGGGTGATGATGCCCGGCAAGGGCAAGATGTCGGTAACCGGCAATCTGCGCGATGTGATGAAGGAATCGATCCAGGCGGCAAATGCCTATGTGCGCTCCAAGGCGGTATCCTTCGGCATCGAACCGCCTTTGTTCGACAAGCGCGACATTCATGTGCATGTGCCCGAAGGCGCCACCCCCAAGGACGGCCCCTCGGCCGGCATCGCCATGGTCACCGCCATCGTCTCGATCATGACCGGCATTCCGGTACGCAGCGATGTCGCCATGACCGGCGAGGTCACCCTGCGCGGGCGGGTTCTGCCGATCGGCGGCCTGAAGGAAAAACTGCTGTCGGCCCTGCGCGGCGGCGTGAAAAGGGTGCTGATCCCGGAAGAAAACGCCAAGGACCTGGCCGAGATTCCGGACAATGTCAAAAGCGGCCTGGAAATCATTACCGTGGCCACGGTTGACGACGTGCTGAAAGTCGCCCTGACCCGGACTCCCGAACCGATTGAATGGACCGAGGACGAAACCCCCGCCGGCAGCCAGGAAGCGCTCGGAGGGGGCGATGCCACCAGCGGGATCGTCGCCCATTAAAGCCGGGCGATCTGTGCAATACAGGGGAGCGCCCCAGGCGGGCGCTCCTCGCTTATGCACAAAAATGTCAGCAAAAAGCTTGCATTTCTGCGGTTTTTTGCGCAAACACAAGGCGATATAACAACCCCGGCGAATCAAGCCGGCAAGAAAGGATGTCTCATGAACAAGAATGAAATTATCGCGGCTGTGGCAGACAAGTCCGATCTCTCCAAGGCTGATGCCGGCAAGGCCGTCGAGGCTCTCTTGGGTGTGATCACCGACGCCCTGAAAGACGGCGGCGATGTCCGTTTCGTCGGCTTTGGCACATTTTCCGTCAGCCACCGCGCCGCCACCACAGGCCGCGACCCGCGCACCGGCAACACCGTTCAGATCGCCGCGCGCAACAATGCCCGTTTCAAGGCCGGCAAGGCCCTGAAGGACGCCGTCAACAGCTAAGCGTCCCCATTTCCAGCGCGGGCGACTGAATCAGCCCGTGCCTCCGGCACTTCATTCGACATTGACCTTTCATGCCCACGGCATGGAAGGTAATGTCATGTCTGGCAGTCTTGCGCCTGTTCAGCACCAAAATCTGCCAGCGCAGAATGGACGAAATGAATGGGTCCGGGCCTCAAGGGCGGTTAGCTCAGCTGGAAGAGCACCTCGTTTACACCGAGGGGGTCGGGAGTTCGAACCTCTCACCGCCCACCATCACCTCTCCCCGAAATCGTCAGGAATTCGATCCGGCGTCAGAAATTCTGCGCGCGGCCTAAGGCCTGCGCGCTCTGTTCGGGCTCGTCCGCGTTCTGCCGGTGCAGGAACCAGTCGTGAAACGCATCGACCGGCATCGCCTTGGCGATCATGAAGCCCTGCATGACATCAATGCCTATGTCGGCGATCATCTTGTGCTCGGCCGGGGTCTCGACCCCTTCGGCCACCGTCTTCAGGCCCTGCCTTTTGGCAATGGTCACGCCGGCTTCGACGCCGGCCCGGGCGCGGTGGTCGGTCACGATCTTGCTGATGAAATTATAGTCGAACTTGATCTCGTTAAACGGGAAGATCATCAGATGCTCGATATTGGAATAGGCCATGCCGAAATCGTCGATCGAGAATTTGAACCCCATCATGCTGAGCCGGGCGATGTTCTCGATCGAGGCGGCATCCTGCTTCAGAATCTGGCTTTCGGTGATCTCGAGCATGAATTTGCCGCGCTCATAGCCGGACGCGTCGATCTGCTCGCTGAGCCAGCCCGGCAGGGAATGTTCCGACAATAGATCGGCGCTTAAATTGACCGACAGGGTGAAATTGCGGTTTAGCCGTTTCAGCCGGGCATAATCGCGGATGGCATGATTGATCATCACCTTGGTCAACTTGTAGATCAGCCCCGATTCTTCGGCCAGGGCAATGAACTGGTCGGGCATGATGATGCCGCGTTCCGGGTGGTTCCAGCGCGCCAGCGCCTCGGCCCCCTCGAGCTTGCCGGTCAGCACATTGACCTGCGGCTGGTAATGGGCCTCGATATGGCCGCTGATGATCGCCATATGCAGTTCTTCGGCCGTCATACGCTCCATTTCCAGCTGGCTCTTCAGAACTTTCTTCTGACCGGCCGAGGAGATCAGTTCGTCCAGCTTGGCGTAATTCAGCGGCTTGGACAGCGCGCCCATGATGTTCAG
>PKTQ01000365.1 GCA_002869085.1 Hyphomicrobiales bacterium
GCCGGCATCGATGCGCCGGAAGGCGGGCAACCCCATGGAAACGCCGCCAGGCGCGCCCTTGAGCGACTTGCCGGAAGCGGCATGGTCAAATGCATCAGCCGGGGGCGTGACCGCTATGAGCGCATGCTGGCGGTTTGCTATGCCGGTAAGGTCAACCTCAATCGCCGGCAGGTGCGCGGCGGCCATGCCTGGGACTATGCCCGATATAGTTACGGCGAATATGCAGGGCTCGAGCGTGCAGCGCGGCGAGAAAGCCTGGGCCTATGGGCCGGGGCCGACCCGCTGCCGCCCTGGGAATGGCGGCACAGGCAATGAACGGGGCGCGCGGCAGGATCAGCCGCGCCGCCAGATCAGCAATTGGTTATTGGCCGGCATCGGGTGATCGGCCTGTAACGCAAGCCCAATACCGGCCGCCAGATCGTCCACGGCCTCGAAATCCCGGATACCGCTCAACGGATCGCGCGCTTTCAGCCACTCGTCGAAACGGGCATTGCTGTCGGTGGTAAACGCGCCGCCATATTTGTACGGGCCGTAAAGCGCCAGCAGGCCGCCTTTCTCGAGCACCGGGTCCAGCCCCTGAAACATGTCGATGACATGGTTCCACGACATGATATGCACCGCATTGGCGGCAAACACCGCATCCACGGGCGGGACCGGCCAGGGCAGATCGGCCACATCAAGCGCGATGGGGGCGCGCAGATTGGCCCCGCCCTCGGCCCGCACCCGGGCGGCGATGATCTCCAGATTGACGTCCAAATCGCTCGTCTGCCAGACAAGATGCGGCATCAGCCGGCTCAGATAGACCGCATGCTGGCCGGTGCCGGAGGCCAGTTCCAGCACATGGCGGCAGGATGCGAAGGCCTCCACCAGCACCTCGCCGATCGGGCCCTTATTGTTCTCCGCCGCCTGGCTGTATGAGCTGTTGAAGGTCATGCAGCCGAACTAAACGATTTCACCGGATAAGGAAAGGCCGGCCTTGCCCCATAAGCCACATATTGGCGTTTGCGCTTGCGCCTGGCCCATGGCTGCGGTTTAGTTTGACGGCAGGTCAAAAGGCGGCTGCGCGGCCGCGTTCATAGAGGCAAGGTGGATATGACGACACTCGGCGAACAGGAATTGCGGCAACTCCGCCATCATCTGCATGCGCACCCCGAACTGTCGCGCCAGGAGGTGAATACGGGCCTCCATATGCGCGGTTGGCTGAAGCGAAATGCGCCGCCGGACCGGATTATAGACCTCGATGGGGCCGGATTTGCGGCGCTCTATCAGGGC
The DNA here is from genome assembly GCA_002869085.1 of Hyphomicrobiales bacterium. Lineage (GTDB taxonomy): Bacteria > Pseudomonadota > Alphaproteobacteria > Rhizobiales > BM303 > BM303. The sequence continues at coordinate 1,273 of PKTQ01000365.1, forward strand.
GGCACGCCCGGCAAAACCGTGCTGATCCGCACCGAACTCGACGCCCTGCCGATCGATGAAAGTGCCCTGAAACTGCCCTATGGCTCAAAAAGCCCCGGCGTCAGCCATAAATGCGGCCATGACGGTCATATGGCGATATTGGCCGGGCTGGCGCAAAATCTGGCGGCCAGGCGCCCGGGCCGGGGCTGCGCGGCGCTGTTGTTTCAACCGGATGAGGAGACCGGAACCGGCGCGCTCGGCTGCGTTACCCATAAGGGTTTTGCCGAAATCGCGCCCGATTACGCCTTCGCGCTGCATAATTTCCCGGGCTATCCCCTGCATCAGATTGTCTGCCGGGCCGGCAGCTTCACTTCCTCGGTGCGGTTCATGGCGCTGAAACTCCAAGGGCGCAACGCCCATAGCGCCCAGCCCGAAACCGGCGCCAGCCCGGCTTTGGCGATTGCCGAAATCACCCGGATCGCCAGCCGGATTCAACAGGAGCACGATGGCGGCAACCCGCAAGAAGGCGATTTCGCCCTGATCGTGCCGATCCATTTCGCGATGGGGGTGGCCTCGTCCGGCGTGGCGCCGGGTTATGGCGAGGCGCATTTCACCCTGCGGGCCAGCCGCAACGAGCTGGTGGACACCATGTGGACCGCCTTTGCGGGCGCGGCGCACGAGATCGCCGGACAGCACGGGCTCGAACTCGAGATCGAGGTGATCGAGGATTACCGCGCCAGCGTCAATGATGGCGAGGCCGCCGCGATGATCGAAACAGCGGCGCGGGACAATGGCCTTGAATATGCGGCGATGACGGCGCCGCGCCGGTTTGGAGAGGATTTCGGTGAGATCACCGCGCGGGTCAAGGGAGCGATGTTCGGCCTTGGCGCCGGCACCCACTCACCCGGGCTGCATCATGAGGAATACGATTTTCCCGACGAACTCATCCCGACCGGGATCGCCATGTTCGAACATCTGATCGGTCAGGCGCTGGGCTGATCACGCCCCTCAAGCTTCGGGCTAATAACGGATTTTGATCAGGGCGTTGCGGCGGCCATAGCGGCGCACCAGGTGATAGAGCTTGGCGGCGTTGCGCGGATGCAGCCTGATGCAGCCATGGGAAGCGCGGCGGCCGAGCGAGCGGACGGCATTGGTTCCGTGGATCGCGTAACCGCCGAGAAAGAAGATCGAATGCGGCATGGGCGACATGTGATATTTGCGCGAATAATGCATGCGTTTCAGATATCTGGGCCGCCAGGTGCCGACCGGGGTGCGATAGCCGCGCCGCGCCGTGGACACCCGCCAGGAATATCTCGGCATGCCGTTGACCGAGACATGCATGCGCTGTGAGGACAGATCAATAGAGGCGACCACATTGGCCGAGGCGACGGGGGATGAGACAATTATAAAACCGACTATGGCACTTAGATAGATAAACCCGCGCATCGCTGCCCTCATTTGCTCTTGTCCTTACTATTTAATCAAATAGTATTTTGAACAATTCCGGCTCAAATTGCGAGGCTGTTTTGCCGTTTTGGTTAAATCGCGCTCACATCCTTGTGATCTAACCTTGCGGCAAAAGCGGAGCGCCGCTTATCATCCGCCCAGAAACAACACTAATCCTAAACTGAGTTCACAAGCCTTCAGAGTCCGAGATGCCGAAGAAGACCATCATTCTCACCGCCCTCCTCATCTGCGCCGGCCTGATGCCCGTACAGGCTACCCTGCCCGCAGCGACCAAGCCCTATGTGGCCTGCCGCGCCGGCAGCGCGGCGCCGGAGCAGGTGATGGCCGCCTGCACGCGGGATATCGCAGCAGCGATCAATGACGCCGCCCGGGCCATGGCCTATCAGTCGCGCGGTAATGTGTTCCGCTATCGCAAACAGACCGGCAAGGCGCTGGCCGACTGGGCCGAGGCGATCCGGCTCTATCCGGCGGCGAGCCCATCCTATTTCAATATGGGGGTTGTCTATCTGAGCGAGACCCCGGTGCAGCTTGAAAAG
>PKTQ01000127.1 GCA_002869085.1 Hyphomicrobiales bacterium
ATCACCTCCTTTGCCGGGCGCACCAAAACCCGCCGCACCGCGCCGGGTTCATTCCGCGTCGGCGGCTTTGGCGGGCCGGAGGGCCTTGCCGATTATCTGGCGGCGAAAAACATCGACGCGCTGATCGATGCCACCCACCCCTTTGCCGACAGGATCAAGGCCAATGCCGGCCTCGCCGCCGCGCGCACCCACACGCCGCTGCTGCATATTCTGCGCCCCGCCTGGCAGCCCGTCCCCGGCGACGACTGGCGCGAAGCGGCGGATATGGAAGCGGCCGCCCGGATGGTGCCGGAGGATGCCGGGCTGGTGCTGCTCACCGTGGGGCGCACCGAGCTTGCCCCCTTTGCCGCCCGCCCCGCCATCCGCTTTCTCGCCCGCATCATCGATCCGCCCGAGGACCGGGCAGCGCTCGCCAATATGGAACTGCTGCTGGATCGCGGCCCCTTCGCGCTCGAAGATGAGCGCGCCCTGTTCCGGGAGCGTCAGATTGGCTGCCTTGTGAGCAAGAATAGCGGCGGCGAGGCGGCGGCCGCCAAGCTCACCGCGGCGCGCGAGCTGGGCCTGCCGGTGATCATGGTCGCGCGCCCGGCGCCGCCGCCCGGAGCTAAGGTGGGCTCGGTGGCCGAAGCGCTGGTCTGGCTGCGGGAGGTGCGCCATGGACAAGGCTGAAAACAAAGTCTGGCTGACCATTATCGGCATTGGCGAGGAAGGCTGGGACGGACTTTGCCCCGAGGCGCAAGAAGCGCTGCGGACCGCCGATGCGGTGATCGGCGGCGCCCGCCATCGCGGCCTTATTCCGGATGAGATCGCCGCTTACGAGGCCTGGCCCTCGCCGATGAAGGCTTTGGTGGACAAAATACCGGCCCGCCGTGGGCAAAAAATCTGCGTACTCGCCTCAGGCAATCCGCTGTTTTTCGGCATTGGCGCCCATCTCTCCACCCTGATCCCGCCCGAAGAGATGCGCATATTCCCGCATATCTCCGCCTTCAGCCTGATCTGCGCCCGCATGAAATGGTCCGAGCCCGACACCGCCTGCATCACCGCCTGTGGCCGCCCGGTTGAAAACCTCCATCGCGCCCTCTTCCACAAGGCCCGCATCGTGCTCTATAGCAGCGGGCCGGAAACCCCGCACCAGGCCGCCGCGCTCTTATGCGCGCGCGGCTTCGGCGGGAGCCGGTTCAGCATTTTCGAACATGTTGGCGGCCCGCATGAACGCATCACCACCTTGCGCGCAGATGCCCTGAAAGCCGGCGATATCTTCGCCCCCCTCAACAGCATCGCCATTGCCTGCCGCGCCGACAGGGGCGCGCCGCAATACAGCACCGCCCCCGGCCTGCCCGAAGCGGCCTATGACACGGATGGTCAGATCACCAAGCGCGACATCCGCGCCGCCGCCCTGGCCCGGCTGTCGCCGCGCCCCGGCCAGCTTCTATGGGATGTTGGCGCCGGTTCCGGCTCGGTGGCCATTGAGTGGATGCGCGCCGCCCACGAGGCCCGCGCCGTGGCGGTGGAGATGAACCCGGAGCGCTGCGCCCGCATCCGCCGCAATGCCGCCAATCTTGGCGTGCCGAGGCTGCAAATCATCGAGGGCCGGGCGCCGGAAGCGCTGGAGAGTCTTGCCCGCCCCGACGCCATTTTCATCGGCGGCGGCATCACCACGCCCGGATTGGCCGAAGCCTGCTGGGCGGCGCTGAAGCCGGGCGGGCGGATTGTCGCCAACACGGTCACCCTTGAGGGCGAGACCGCCCTGCTGCCCTGGCACCGCCGCCATGGCGGCCGGCTGGTGCGCATCAATGTTGAACATGCCGAAACCATTGGCGGCTTTCTGGGCTGGAAGCCGGCCCGGCCGATCATGCGCTGGTCGGCGACCAAACCCGAAGAGGCCTGAATGACTGTTTATTTCATTGGCGCCGGCCCCGGCGCGCCCGATCTGCTGACCATCAGGGGCCGGGATCTGATCGCCCGCTGCCCCTTATGTCTTTATGCGGGCTCGATCGTGCCCGAGGCGGTGGTCGCCCACGCGCCCCCCGGCACAAGGCTGATCAGCAGCGCGCCGTTTTCGCTGCCGGAGATCGTCGATCTGCTGGCCGAGGCGGACGGCAGGGGCGAGGACGTGGCCCGGGTCCATTCCGGCGATCCGGCCATATTCAGCGCCATCGGCGAGCAGATCGAGGCGCTGAACGCCCGCGGCATCGCTTATGAGATCGTGCCCGGCGTACCGGCCTATGCCGCCGGCGCGGCGGCGCTCGCCCGCGAGCTGACCCTGCCCGGCATCGCCCAGAGCCTGGTGCTGACCCGCACCTCGAAGCGCTCCTCGCCCATGCCGGAGGGCGAAGAGCTGGAAGCCTTTGCCCGCACCGGCGCCACCCTGGCCCTGCATCTCTCGGCCAAAGCCGTCCGCGAAATCGCCGAACGCCTCGCCCCGATCTACGGCGCCGACTGCCCGGCCGCCATGGTGTTCAATGCCAGCCGCGACGATGAGATGGTACTCACCGGCACCCTTGACGACATCGCCGATCAGGCCCGCCGGGCCGGCATTTCCCGCATGGCGATGATCTATGTCGGCCGGGCGCTGGCCGGCATTCCGGCCCGCAACAGCGCCCTTTACGACGCGGAGCATCAGCGGCTCTATAAGGGGCGCAAGGATTAGAGCCGGTTTGATCATGGCAGATGCAGTCTCAGGCAATTTGGCAAATCCCGCCACAATGCGCCGGAGCGCAAAACCGGCAGAACATGCCCCAAAGCAGACGCTCCCCTATTTTTTGTTGCGATAGGCCCCGGGCGACATGTCGAAGTGCTTTTGAAATTCACGATAGAAATTGGACCGGGTCA
>PKTQ01000424.1 GCA_002869085.1 Hyphomicrobiales bacterium
CAGCGCAATGGGCGCCAGGGTCAGGGTCTCGAAGCCGAGCATGGGGCGCTCGCCGCCCTCGATGGCGCCGGGCTCATGGACCAGCATCAGATTCTCGATTCTGATGCCATAGGCGCCTTCGCGGTAAAAGCCCGGCTCGTTGGAGAGGATCATACCCGGCACCAGCGCCGCCTTGCCGGCCTTGGAGATGCTTTGCGGGCCTTCATGCACGCTTAGGAAACTGCCGACCCCGTGGCCTGTACCATGGTCGAAATCAAGCCCGGCCTGCCACAGGGCGTTGCGGGCCAGACAGTCGAGCTGCAGGCCGGTGGTGCCCTTGGGGAAGCGGGCACGGGCCAGCGCGATATGCCCCTTCAGAACCAGGGTGAAATGCCGCACCGCCTCAGGCGGCGGCGCGCCGATGGCCACAGTGCGGGTGACATCGGTGGTGCCGAACTCGTATTGGCCGCCGGAATCCACAAGATAAAGCTCGCCATCGCCGAGGGCGCGGTCGCTGATGCGGTTGACCCGGTAATGGACAATGGCGCCGTTCGGTCCGGCGCCGGAGATGGTGTCGAAGCTGATATCGCGCAATTTGCCGGTGTCGCGGCGGCAGGCCTCGAGATGTTCGGCAGCGCTGATCTCGGTAACGCCGCCGCCCGGTGCGGTGCGATCGAGCCAGGCCAGGAAGCGGGTGAGGGCGGCGCCGTCGATCAGATGGGCGGCGCGGGCGCCCTCGATCTCGGTCTCGTTCTTCTGCGCCTTGGGGGCGATGCAGGGATCCTCGCCGTGCTGGATTTTGGCGCCGGCCTCGGTCAGGCTCTGGGCGATGCCATAGGGGCAGCGGGCGGGGTCGAGGCGCACGGTGCACCCATCGGCCCCGAGCTTGCCGAGATGGGCCTGCAATTGACCGGGCTCATAAATCTCGGCCAGTTCGCCCAGATAGGTCTTGACGTCGGGGCTGAGCTTTTCGGGCCGCACATAAAGCGCCGGCCGGGCATCGGCATGGATGATGGCGAAGGCCAGCACCACCGGAGTGTGCGGCAGGTCATGGCCCCTGATATTGAAAGCCCAGGCGATGGAATCGGTCAGGGTCAATATGGTGGCTACCGCGCCGGCCTCCTTCAGGCTTTGCGCGAGTTCGGCCAGCTTGTCGGCGGCGGCGCGGCCCGCATGTTCGGGCCCGTGGATAGAAATGCGCCCCAAGGGCGGCTCGGGGCGGTCGCTCCACACCCGGTCAAGCGGGTTGTCCGGGCAGGCGACCAGTTCGGCCCCGGCTTTGGCGCAGGCCTTGTCCAGCCGCTCGCGCGCTGAAATGCTGTGCAGCATCGGGTCGAAGCCGAGCCGGGCGCCTTTGGCGAGATTGGCCTCGATCCAGTCGCTGGCCGGCTCCTCGATGAGATGATGGATCGAGAATGCTTCCGTGTCGGTCTGCTGGGCCGCCTGCAATGTATAGCGCCCGTCGACGAACAGCGCCGCCCGGTCCTTGAGGATGATGGCGAGGCCGGCCGAGCCGGAAAACCCGGATATCCAATTCAGCCTTTCGGCACCCGGCGGCACATATTCGTTCATATGCTCATCGGAGCGCGGCACGATGAACCCGTCCAGTTCCCGGCTGGCCAATTCCCGGCGCAGGCTGGTGATCCGCGGCTTGACGCAGTTGGGGTCGGAGCTGTGGTCATAGGACTGATACAATTTTGGAACCTTTTTAATCCGCTTGGTTAACAAATTGAAAACCATGCACTTACCGCATGCCTCATATGCGTATTTACCCGCTACTCATCAACCCTGTTTCAACCGATATAGGGTTTATTCAATTCACGCAAGACGGGCCTTTAGAAGGCGTTGTCCTGCACTCAGTCCCCCAACCGAACCAAAGAGGCCTGTCATGGCATTTATCACTGAACGAATTCACAATCACGGCCGTAGCGCCGGAGACTATTTCCTTTCCGCCCGGGAATGGATCGCGACCCATTATGCCGAATATCGGCTGCGGCGCGAACTGGCCCAGGCGGAAGCCGAATTGCGCGCCTTTTCCGATGCGGCCCTGGCCGATATCGGCCTGTCGCGCGGCGAAATTCATGACGCGGTCTGGTATGGCCGCAAATCTCACCGGAGTTAAGCAAATGACCACCGCAACCTTTGACTTTTTTCATGCTCATGGCAAAAGCCCGGCCGTCAAGCAGGCCGCCAAGACCGTCATGACCTATCTGTGGGACGCCTATATGCGCTCGCAGACCAAACGCGCCCAGTCCTATATCGAGCTCTATGCGCCCAAGGACCGGATGCCCAAATTCTAATACGGCTCCCTCTGGTATCCCGGCTTTCAACCTCCAGCCGGGATCGACCTGAAACGCCCTGAACCTTCCCCGGGTTCAGGGCGTTTTTTATGTGGGCTTCAGGAGGCCGCCTTGCGCAGGGTCAGGGTGGTCCAGCCTTCCCGGTCGATGCGGGCGGTTGGCACAATGTTCTGGATACGGTAGGCGGCCAGCACCCTGGCGGCCTGTTCGTTCAGCAGGCCGGACAGAATCACCGTGCCGCCGGGGCAAAGATGGCGGCGGATATCGGGCGCCAGCCGGGTCAGCGGCCCGGCCAGGATATTGGCCAGAATGAGATCGAACGGGCCGCGGGCGGCAAACTCCGGATGATGGAAGCCGGATGCGGTGAACGGGCGCAGCAGGGGCGCGACCCCGTTGAGACCGGCATTGGCGGCGGCGACTTCAACCGCCATCGGGTCGATATCGCTGGCAATAATCTCGCGGCGCAGGATCTTGGCCGCGGCGATGGCCAGCAGGCCGCTGCCGGTGCCGAGATCGAGCACATTTTCCGGTCGCGCCTGTTTCAGGTGGCGGTCGAGGGCCATCAGGCAGGCGGCGGTGGTGCCGTGATGGCCGGTGCCGAACGCCAGGCCGGCGTCGATGACGATGCGATGCAGATTGGCGGCGAAACCGGCGCTCTCATGGCTGCCATGGACCGCGAAAGGGCCGATCCGCACCGGCTTCAGTCCGGCCAGGGATTTGGCGACCCAGTCCTGCTGGTCGAGGAGGGTCATGGAAAATTCCGCCGCCTGTCCGCCATTGGCGGCCCGGATCATCTCATCCAGCCGGGCCTTGTCCGGCGGGGTCTCGAACCAGGCTTCGACCTTCCATTCAGGCTCGAGATCAAGCAGGCCGACGGCTGCGGTCAGCTCTTCCAGCGCCTCGGCCAGGGCTTCGGCGGCGGCGCGGGGCAGAATGACTGAAAATTCATAGGATTGCCCTGATATGGCGCTCATATTCCTGTTGCTTTCCTTCAAGAAAAGTCACCGCTTTTTGGCACGTGTTTTAGGGTCCTGACCCTAATGTCGCTCCACAAATGAATCGAGCACTTTCTTGGTGCCGGTTTTTTCAAAGGCGATGGTCAGCTTGGCGCCGTCGATCTCCTCGATGCGGCCATAGCCGAATTTCATATGGAACACCCGTTCGCCCAGCGTAAAGTCGGTCTTGGCGCCGCCGGCCGCCGCCTGATAGCCGGCGCTGATGGTGCGGTTCCTGCGGGCGCGGGCAAAACCCGGGCCGCCGCCGCTGCCGGTGGCGAAATCGGGGGCATCGAAACGGCTGAGGCCGAAGGTCTGGCGGTGCAGCTCGCCCGATTCGGTTTCGATATGCTCCTCGGGCAGTTCATTGATGAAGCGCGAGGGCAGGGCGGTCTGCCACAAGGCATGAATGCGCCGGTTGGCGGCGTGCAGGATGCGGGCGCGCTTTTTGGCCCGGGTCAGGCAGACATAGGCCAGGCGGCGCTCTTCCTCGAGGCCGGCGCGGCCGGTCTCATCCAGGGCGCGCTGATGCGGAAACACCCCTTCTTCCCAGCCGGGCAGGAACACGGAATCAAATTCCAGACCCTTGGCGGCATGCATGGTCATCAGGTTGATCTTGTCGCTGTCGGCGCTGCTGTCGGTGTCCATCACCAGAGCGACATGTTCCAGGAACTCAGCCAGGGATTCAAACTCGCCCATGGCACCCAACAGCTCTTTCAGGTTTTCCAGCCGCCCGGGCGCAGCCGGTGACTTGTCGTTCTGCCACATGGCGGTGTAGCCGGATTCATCGAGGATCAGCCCGGCCAGCTCGGTATGGGGCGTGGTGTCGGCCAGGGCGCGCCAGCGGTCGAAATCGGCGATCAGATTCCGCAGGCTGCCACGGGCGGGGCCTCTGATCTCGTCGGTTTCGACCAATTGGCGGGCAGCCTGCATCAGCGGCAGGTCAACGGCGCGGGCATAGCGCGAGACGGTCTGCAGGCTGGCGGCGCCGATCTTGCGGCTGGGCGTGTTGATGATGCGCTCGAGCTTGATGTCATTGTCCGGGTTGACGGTGACCTGCAGATAGGCGATGGCGTCACGGATTTCCATGCGCTCATAAAAACGCGGGCCTCCGATGACCCGGTAGTCGAGGCCGCGGGCGATGAAGCGGTCCTCGATCTCGCGCATCTGGAAGCCGGCCCGCACCAGCACGGCGATCTCATTGAGGCTGTGGCCCTTGCCCTGCAGCGCCTCGATCTCGTCGGCGATGACCCGGGCTTCCTCCTCGCCGTCCCACACCCCCTGCAGAAACACCTTTTCGCCCGGCGCATCGGTGGTGTGCAGGGTCTTGCCGAGCCGGCTCTCATTATGGGTGATCAGATGGGAGGCGGCGGCCAGGATGTGCCCGGTCGAGCGGTAATTGCGCTCAAGCCGGATGATGCGGGCGCCGGGGAAATCCTTCTCGAAGCGCAGGATATTGGTGACCTCGGCGCCGCGCCAGCCATAAATCGACTGGTCGTCATCGCCAACGCAGCAGATGTTCTTATGGCGCTGGGCCAGCAGGCGCAGCCACAGATATTGCGCCACATTGGTGTCCTGATATTCGTCCACCAGCATATAGGCAAAGCGAAGCTGGTAGCTCTCCAGCAGGTCGGGATGGGTCTGGAACAGGCGCAGGCATTCCAGCAGCAGATCCCCGAAATCCACCGCATTGAGGCTTTTCAGCCTTTGCTGATATTCCTGATAGAGCTTGGCGCCGAGGCCACCGGCGAATTCCTGCGCCTCTTCGGGGCCGACCTGGCCCGGGGTGAGGGCGCGGTTCTTCCAACCATCGATCAGGCCGGCCAGTTGCCGGGCCGGCCAGCGTTTTTCATCGATGTCGCGGGCCTTGATCAGCTGTTTCATCAGCCGGATCTGGTCGTCGGTGTCGAGAATGGTGAAATCGGACTTCAGACCGGCCAGTTCGGCGTGGCGGCGCAGTATCTTGACGCAGATGGCGTGAAAGGTGCCGAGCCATTGCATGCCCTCCACCGCTTCGCCGATCAGCCCGCCGATGCGCTGCTTCATCTCCCGCGCCGCCTTATTGGTGAAGGTCACCGCCAGAATTTCCCAGGGGCGGGCGCGCCCCGTATAGAGGATATGGGCCAGCCGGGTGGTGAGGGCGCGGGTTTTGCCGGTGCCGGCCCCGGCCAGCATCAGCACCGGGCCGTCAAGGCATTCCACCGCGCGGCGCTGTTCCTCGTTGAGCTGGGCGAGATAAGCCGGTTCGCCGGCGCCGGGGGCGCCTGCGGCATCGGGCATGTGGGGGTCGGAATCGCGAATCATAAGGCCCGCACTATATCGCGAATTGCGGCGATTGAAGCCCCGCTTCGCCCAAAAGGGAACAAAAAGCAGGGTTCCGGCCCCTGTGTCGCCGTGTCGCAGCTGGATCAGTTGAAAATGAGGCGCGAATCCACATATATTAGGTAATGCTAATTTATGATGATCTTGCTTCTCGCTGCCGTTTGGCCGGAGGTTCATCGATTTTGATTTTTTGAAAGGAAGCAGGCGAAAAGAGATTGCCTGCTGCGCTTTGCGATGAAAAAGACAGTGCTTATTTCGCTCGTCATGGGGCTCTCTCTGACCGCTTACGGCTTTGCCGGCGGCGAATCCCGCGATTTCGGACGTGACTTAAGGTTGGCTGCGGCGGCGGATGACGGCGCGCGGGTCAAGGCCCTGCTGGAGCAGGGGGTTGCCATCGATGCCGGCAATCGCTTTGGCATCACCGCTCTTATGTTGGCGACCGAGGATGGCCGCCAGAAGATGGCTGAAATGCTGATTTCACGCGGCGCCGATGTCAATCATCGCACGGTCAATGGCTCGACGGCGCTGACTTATGCCGCCGAAAACGGCCTCACCGGCCTCACCCGGTTTCTGATCGCCAAGGGCGCGCATGTCGGTGCGCGCACCCGTTCCGGCTCCAATGCCCTCATCCTGGCGGCGCGCTATGGTTATGATGAGGTGGTGGGCGAGTTGGCGGCGCATAAGGCACCGCTGGACGCTGCCGACCGCAAGGGCCGCACCGCGCTGATCTGGGCCTCGGTCAAGGGCCATGAGCGCATTGTGGCCCGGCTGGCGGAGGCGGGCGCAGATGTGAATGCGCGCGAGAAAACCGGCGCCACCGCGCTCATTCTCGCCGCGGCGGAAAACAAGCCGGGTACCGTGGAGGCGTTGCTGTCGCACGGGGCCAGGGTCAATATGAAGGACCGGGACGGTATCAGCGCCCTGATGGAAGCGGTGAAGCACAATTCCGCCCCGATGGTGGCGATGATGCTGAGCCACGGCGCCGACCCGTTCGGGCGCGATCATGCCGGCCACACCGCCATGGATATGGCGCGGGACTTTGGCTATCGGGACATCCTGAAACAGCTGCGCGAGGCGGGGCAGATTTCGTAAAGCCTGCCCCGGCCATTTCCCGTTCTATCTGACGGCCCGAAAAGCCCCCGCGCTTTTCCGGGCCGCTTTAATTTCGGGGCTCTTTATCTCGGGCCTCTTTAATTTAAGGCCTTTGTTGTTCGGGCTTATCTATAAGCCTCGATATTGGCCTGGATCAGCGCCTTGTTATAAAGCTCGATGGCATCGAGGCGGCTCGCCCAGGCGATCACCAGGCCCGGCTCGTTGCTGTCGATCACCGCAACCCGGCTGTCGCCGGCCCGGTCCAGCGCCCTGAGGGCGGTCTCCAGCGTGTCGGCCGGGGTGAGCCAGGGCTGCTCGCCGTCCGGATCGAGCCGGAATGGCGCCTCGTCATCTTCCAGAAAGGTCATGAATTCGCGCACTCTCAGGGTGCGGACGATATGCTTGTGCGGGCCGTCGGTCAGGAACAGGCCGCGCTCGCCCAATTGCCAGTGGAAGAAGCTGCGGCCATGCAGGGCCTGTGACAGGCCCGAGGCGAGCGAGATGGTGAGCAGGAGGGCGATGGCAAGCTCGAAGCCGCCGGTAAGCTCGAAAATGATCAATGTGGTGGATATGGGCGCGCCCAGCACCGCCGCCGCCACGCCGCCCATGCCGAGAATGGCATAGAGCCCGGAGCTTGAGGCAAAATCGGGAAAGGCCTGGGCGGCGATCAGGCCGAAGGCGCCGCCGGTCATGGCGCCGAGATAGAGCGAGGGCGAAAACACGCCGCCGCCGAAGCGGGCGGCCAGGGTGATGGCGGTGGCGGCGAGCTTGGCCGCCAGCAGGGACAGCAGCAGCGTCAGGCCGAAATGCTGCTTGAGCGCAAGATCGGTGGCCTCATAGCCGACCCCCAGGATCTGCGGAAAGAACACCCCGATGATGCCAACCAGCAAGCCGCCGGCCATGGGGCGCAGCACCAGCGGCAGATTGACATATTGCGCGCCGCGCTCGGCGAGGATGGCCGCATATTGGAAGCTGATGGCAATCAGGGCACAGGTGAGGCCGAGCAGGGCGAAGGCGCCGAACTCCCAATAGGAGATGATGTGGTAATGGGGCAGGGAAAAGGCGGGAAAATCGCCCAGATGGGCGCGCGAGATCACCGCGGCAATGGTCGAGGAGATCACCACCGGCACGAAGGCGCGCATGGCGTAATGGCCCAGCACCACTTCGAGGGCGAACAGGGCGCCGGCGATGGGGGCGTTGAACGAGGCGGCGACCGCGGCGGCAACGCCGCAGCCGAGCAGGCTGCGCACCGAGCCCGAGGGCAGCTCGAAATAACGCGCCAGGCCCGAGGCAAGGGTGGCCCCCAGATGCACCACCGGGCCTTCGCGCCCGGCCGAGGCGCCGCCGCCCAGCGAGATCACGGTGATGGCGGCGCTTAACAATCCGGCCCGCACCGGCAGACGACCGCCCTTTATGGCGCGGGCTTCGATCACATCGGCCACCCCATAGGGCCGGTGGGCCGGCATCAGAAATTTCAGCATCAGGCCGATGATCAGCCCGGTGAGGGTCGGCACCAGGACAATGACCCACCAGGGCAGGGCGGCGAGCCGGTCGCCGATGCGCTCGGACATCAGGCCGAGCCAGGGCAGTTGCGCCAGGCCGATGCCGATGCGGAACAGAATGGCGGCATAGGCGACGCCAAGGCCGATGAAGATCGACAGCAGCCAGATCATCGGCTGACGGCCGTCCAGGAACTGGCGCAGATTACTGCGAACCCCCTGCCAGATCGAGCTGATCGCCTGTATGTTGAAATGACTCAAAACCACGCACCCCCGCCCAGGCATAATGTCATCAGGGCGGGGGGCGGCGCAAGTGCGGCCGGGGTCATGCGGTTTTGCGGGCGGCCTGGGTAAATGTTTTGACAATTTTCAGGGCGGCCATAACATGACCCGGTCGCAATCTTTAAGGAGGCGATCACATTCATGAGCCAGCTGAGGGCGAATATCGATGCGGAGCGGCTAGAGGCGCATCATTTGCAGATGCTGCGCATCCATCCCTGCCGGTTCCCTATTCACCGGTGCCTGAAAATGCGCTTAAAGTAACCCCGGAATATATTGTCACAACCGCAAAGGCCATGGGGCTATGAACAGTCTGACCAGGATGCGACCGCAACAGGCCGAGATCGAGGCGGCGATCGATGAATTGCGCGCCCTGCTGGACGAGCGGCTCAGCGTCAATGGCTCGGTGCGCGAGCAGCACGGGCAGGACTTGACCTGGCACAAGGGCGCGCCGCCCGATGCGGTGGCCTTTGCCCGCTCCACTGAGGAGGTGGCGAAAATCGTCACCATCTGCGCAAAACACAAAGTGCCGGTGATCGCTTTTGGCACCGGCACTTCGCTCGAAGGGCATATCAGCGCGGTTTATGGCGGGGTCAGCATCGATATGTCGGGCATGAACCGCATTGTGTCGGTGCATGCGGAGGATCTCGACTGCGTGGTCGAGGCCGGGGTGACGCGCCTGCAGCTCAATGACTTCTTGCGCGATACGGGCCTCTTTTTCCCGATCGATCCGGGCGCCGATGCCTCGCTGGGCGGCATGGCGGCCACCCGCGCCTCTGGCACCAATGCGGTGCGCTACGGCACCATGCGCGACAATGTGCTGGCGCTGACCGCGGTGATGGCCGACGGCACGGTGGTGAAAAGCGGCGGGCGGGCGCGTAAATCCGCCGCCGGTTACGATCTGACCCGGCTGCTGGTCGGCTCGGAGGGCACGCTCGGCATCATCACCGAGGTCACATTGCGCCTGCAGGGCATTCCCGAGGCGATCTCGGCCGGCATCTGCCCGTTCGAAAGCGTGGACGGGGCGTGCGATGCGGTGATCCTGACCATCCAGTCCGGCATTCCGGTGGCGCGGATCGAGCTCCTGGACAAGTTGCAGGTGCAGGCGGTCAACGCCTATTCGAAACTGGACCTGCCCGAACAACCGACCCTGTTTCTGGAGTTTCATGGCTCGGATATGAGCGTCAAGGAACAGGCGGAGCGCTTTGCCGAAATCGCCGCCGAATGCGGCGGCGGCAGCTTCGACTGGGCCACCCGGACCGAGGACCGCAACCGGCTGTGGACGGCGCGGCACAATGCCTATTACGCGGCGCTGGCGCTGGCGCCTGGCAAAAAGGGGCTGTCGACCGATGTGTGCGTGCCGATCTCGCGTCTGGCTGACTGCGTGCGCCAGACCCGCGAGGATATCGAGCAATCGGGCTTTCTGGCGCCGATCGTCGGCCATGTCGGCGACGGCAATTTCCATGTCCTGCTGCTGATCGATATGGACGATCCGCAGGATGTGGCGCGCGGCAAGGCGTTTCTCGACCGGCTGGCGGCGCGGGCCATCGCCATGGAGGGCACCTGCACCGGCGAGCACGGGGTCGGCATGGGCAAGATGAAATATATGCAGGCGGAACACGGCACCGGACTTACCGTCATGCGGGCAGTGAAGCTGGCGCTGGATCCTGATAATCTGATGAATCCGGGGAAGATCATTCCCGAAGGCGGCTAGAGCACTTCCGAAAAAAAGGCGGAAGCCGGTTTTCGGATCATGAAGTGCGTCCAAACAAAGAGTTAGAGCGCGGGTTTAATTCAATCAAAACCCAAACGCTCTGGAATGGATCGGCGGGACATATGGCGAAGATATTGGTCACGATTGGCGCATTGATTGCGTTGATGCTCTGTGCCGCCTTCATCGTGCCCTATTTCATCGACTGGAACGCCTATAAGGGCTTTATCGAAACCCGCAGCCGCGAGGCCACCGGACAGCCGGTGCTGATCGACGGCGATATCGCGATCCGGCTGTTGCCGCAGCCGGTGGTGCGGGCCGAAAAGGTGCGCGTTGGCGCGCAGACCGAAAAGAACCACCCGCCGCTGATGCAGGCCGAGGCGTTCGAAGCGGCGTTTTCAATCCCGGCCATGCTGCGCGGGCTGTGGGAAATCACCCATGTCAATCTGGTCAACCCGGTACTGCATGTGGAGCGCGGCGGCAACCGGCTTGATGTCAAACCGCAACTGGCCCTGGAGCAGGGGGGGAAGGTCGCCCTCGACAATATGACCATCTCCAACGGTACGGTGATCCTGAAGGATGAGCGGCGCGGCATCGATGCGGTGGTGCCGTCGATCGAGGCTAAATTTCAGGCCACCAGCCTGACCGGTCCCTATCGGCTGATCGGCACATTGGGGGCGGCGGGGCGGAAGTTTTCGCTGGCCACCGGGCGGCTCGGCGAGGACGGCAATCTGCGCCTGACCTCCCAGCTCGATCTGGCGCTGGGGGAGCTGCGCTTAACCGGCCAGGCGGACGATCTGTTCGGCACGCCGCGTTTCGATGGCCGGGTCAAACTGTCCGGCCGGCCCGGGCCGCAGCTGCGCTATCTGGTGGAGAGCCCGGTGCAATGGGACGGCTCCCTTTTGAGCCTGCCCAATCTCAAGAGCACCATCGAATCCCATGGCGGTCAGGCCCGTTTCGAAGGCAAGCTCAATGTGGACTGGTCGGCGCGGCCCGTTTTCAACGGGCAGATGCAGGCGCGGCGGGTGGATTTCGATGCCCTGAGCGGCAATGACGACAAGGCCCCCTTCGATCCGCTGCTTCTGGCCCGGGCGCTGAGCGGGCATCAATCCGGCCTGTTGCCGAAGATTGCCGGGGGCAAGCTGAAGCTTGAAATCAGGAACGGGGTTGCGGCGGGCGAGACCTTTTCCGGGTTGAAAACCCTGCTGGAGTTCGAAGGGGGGCATCTGTCCGGCCTCACCGGCAATGCGGCGCTGCCGGGGCGCAGCACGCTGTTTGTGGATGGGCGGTTTTCGGCCCCGGACGGGCAGGATCAATTCAAGGGGCAGTATTCGCTGAAGACCGGGGATCTGAAAAAACTGCTCAACTGGTCGGGCTTTGAGGCCGCTCTGGCAGGGCGGGCCAAGGCGGTGGAGCTGAAACTGGGCGGGGATCTGTGGCTCGGCGCCCAAAGGGCCCGGTTCGACGCGGCGGGGACCATCGATAAGCAGAAAGTGTCGGGCCAGTTTGATTACGACGAGAATCTGAATGCGCTTGCCGTCGTGCTGGAGGGGAAAAAGCTTGATCTGGCCGGGTTCACTACAGTTTCCGGCGCCTCATTGCCGGCCAAGGCCGGCGCCGAGGCCCTGTGGCTGAAGGCGCTGGTGCGCCCGTCCCTATGGGCAAGGCGGTTTCCGGCGCTGGGGCGCGGCACGCGGGATATCCGGCTGCGGGCGGATGAGCTTAGGTGTGAGGCCGGCCAGGTGCGGCAGTTCGAGGCCCGTCTGCGCTTCAACAATGGGGATCTGGCGATCAATCGCCTGAAATTCGCCAGCGATGACGGGCTGAGCGTGTCGATGACCGGCAATGTCTCCAATTTCACCACCGCGCCCGAGAGCTTTTTGAAGATCGATCTCGACATGGCCGAGACGGCGGCGCGCTTTGAGCGTTTGTTCGGCCAGAGCGGCCTGAAGCGCCCGTCATATGGCGCTTTTCTGAGCCGGATCGCGCCCAATCTCGATATCGGCATCACTTTCACCGCCCATGAGGGCGGCAAGAGGATGAAGTTCAAGGCGGTGGGCAAGGGGGCGTTCGGCCGGGGCAACGGCACGTTCGATTATGCGTTTGAGGGCGAGCCGGAACATGTGGCCGAGGGCAGATCGGTCCTGCATCTGGCGGCGGCGCATAACGAGGCGGCGGTGCTGCTCGACCAGATCGGTCTGCCGGGAGCCGGCGGCGGCTGGAGCGCCGGGGCGGGGCGGCTCGAGCTGAAGGTGGATGGCAATCCCAATCAATTGATGGGGCTTGAGGGCCGGCTTGTGGTGCCGGACGGCGAGGCGAGCCTGAAAGCAAACCTGGAAGGGGGCAAGGTGCTGGGCCTTGCCGATGGGCGGCTCGAGCTTGCGCTGGCGCGGCTCGACGGGCTGCTGGGGCGGTTCGGTTTCGCCGGCCGGCAGATTCCGCAAACGACTCCGCTGAAGCTGAAAAGCGCGTTTCAGATTCACGGGGCCAGGCTGACCATTGATAGCCTGTCCGGCATGGCGGGCGGGGCGGCGTTTTCAGGCCATGGCGAAATGGCGCCGAAGGGCGATATCCGCCATACGCGGCTGTCGCTGAAGCCGGAACGGCTCGATCTGCCCCTGTTCCTGTTGGGACTGGCGGACCTGAACACGGCGCCCGACGCCAATGGCCAATGGCCGGCCTATGCCATTGCCCTGCCCAAGCTCGGGGGGCATGAGTTCATGTTCGAGGTGGAAACCCCGGAGCTGAAACTCGGCGAGCAAGTGAGCTTGCGCGAGGCGAGCCTGCAGGCGCGGGTGAATGCGGGCGAGATGGAGGTGGAGCAACTGACCGGGGACGTGTTCGGGGGCAAGCTGCTGGCCTCGGCGTCGCTGACCCGGCGGCCGGGCAATATCATGCAGGCCCAGACCGGCATTCTGCTGCAGGATGCGAAGCTGGAGGAACTGGTGCGGGGGGCCGAAGGGCGGACGGCGCTCAGCGGCCGGATCTCCCTGGAACTGGACGGCGAGGGGCGGGGGCGCAGCCTGGCCGGGATCATCTCGTCGCTGCGGGGGGAAGGCAAGATCACCCTTGACGACGGCCGGGTGATGACCCCGGACCTGACCGCGACGGCACTGATCAGCGAGCAGGCCGAGCAGGCGGCGGATGTGGAAAAAGCCCTGAAGACGGCAATCGGCTGGCGCGGCACCCCCTTTGTCACCGAGCCGCTGACGTTAAAACTGCTGCTGGGGGTGGCCGGGCTGGAGCGGGCCGGTTTCAGCACCGGCAACGGGCCGGGGAGCCTGAGCCTCTATGCGGATTTCAGCACCCTGCGTCTTGATGGCAGCTGGCGGTTTCCGCTGGCCGGGCTGGAGGGGGGCGCGGCGCTGGTGGTGACCCATAAGGGGCCGTTCTCCAAGCTGAAGCGGCGGACCAACATTGCCGATATCCGGCGCTATCTGACCCGCAAGCGCATCCTCGGCGGAGGGACCGCGCCCGGCAAGAGCCCAGGCTCAGAGCCCGGGCCGCCTGAGACACCACCGGCGCCGTCGGGCCTGATCAACCAGACCGTCAAGGATCTGCCCGGCCTGGCCGGTCCCTAATTCAGGTCGTTTTCAGGCCGGCGCGGCGCGCCAGGCAAGAGCAGCTTTTCAACTTCGACTGGCCGATTTTGTCAAGATAAGCCTCGAGCGCGTCTGCAAGAATGCGCTGATTGGAGACGCCGAATTGCGCGGCGGCGGTGCGCAGACGCCGCCTTTGCTCGGCATTGATGCGCAATCTGACCTGATATTTCCCGGCGCTCCGGGCGGGGTACGGCGCGGAGGGTTTCGCTTCTGCTTCCGCCTCTGCTTCCGCCTTTGAGCCCGCATCGCAGGCGCAATCGTGCTGCGGCTCGGGGGGCGGCGGGCCGGCATGGGGGAAGGCCGCCTTCAGCTCGCGCTTCAGACGGTCCGGCACCAGTTCCACCACCGGCGGCGCGGGCGGGGCGGCGGTTTCGGGCGCGGGGCGTGTGGCGGGGCGGAACGGAGGCGGCTCCACCGGGCGCTGCTCCGGCTCTGCCGGGTACCATTCCGTCTCTAGCGGGCGCCGCTCCGTCTCTACAGGCCGCCGTTCCGTCTCTACAGGACGCCGTTCCGGCGGTGGCGGGTTGTCGGTATAGACCACATAGGATTGCGGCGAGGGGACCGCCGGCGCGGCCTGGCCCTTGCGGGCCAGCAAGCCGCCATGGAGCGATGCGAATTTGGAGGTGCTCATATTCTGCCTCTTGCGGTGTGTTGAAAGCTGCGGGCTCAGGCGAGATCGCGGCGGCCGAAGACGCGCGCGCGGCGGCGGTCGGGCATGCCGGGCGGCGGTCCGATATCCTTTTTGCGCCGGTCGACGCCGTCCCATCCGCCGCTCGCCTGACTATCGGCGGCTTTGCCGCGCCGGTCCACGCCGTCCCATCCGCCGGCCGCCTGGCTATCGACGGCTTTGCCACGCCGGTCGATGCCGTCCCACCCGCCGCTACCCTGCGTGTCGGCATTGGCCGCGGCGGGGGGCGGGGCCTGGGACATGAGCGGGGCGCCGCTGTGATAGACGGCCTGGCGGGCCAGACCGCCATCGGCAAAGGCGGGCTCAGGCCTCACCTCTTCAAACAGCTCCATGTCAGCGGACGGATCGTGCTCCTCCGCCTCGTCCTCCGGCATGGCGCTGGCGGCAATCGGGGTCAGCAGGTCGGTTTCGAAGCTCGGGCGCGGCGGCGGGATCACATGTTCGGCCGGCTGCAGGCGGGCCAGCTTGCTCTCCAGATAGCTCCATAATTTGGCCACCTCATTGGCGGAGCGCGATTTGGGATTGATCTCGCCGACAGTGCGGCCGTCGATCATGCTGGCGGCGAAATCGACCCGGTGATGCAGGGTCACCGGCGCCACGGTGCCGTGCTGTGACAGGGCGACCGCGGTCTCGCCGGTGATGCGGGCGCGCACCGTGGCGGAATTGACCACGAAGACCAGGGATTTGTGCTGATGCTCGATAATGTCCACGGTGGGGCCGACGGCGCGCAGATCATGCGGGCTCGGCCGGATCGGGATCGCCACCAGATCGGCATACATGATGACTTCGGCAATGGTCGAGGTGACGGCGGGCGGGGTGTCGATGACGATCAGCCGGTAACCGCTGGCCCGCAGCGCCTTGATGTCCTCGCCCAGTTGGGGCACCGAGGTCTGGGCGAAGGCCGGGGTCTGGGCCTCGCGCGAGTTCCACCATTTGGCGAGGCTGCCCTGGGGGTCGGTGTCGATCAGGGCGACCGGTCCGGCGCCGGCCAGTTCGGCCTGCACGGCAAGATGGCCGGAAATGGTGGTTTTGCCCGAACCGCCTTTCTGGGAGGCCAATACCAGGATTTGCGTGCCTTGGGACATGTCGAACTTCCTTTCTCTCGCGCTTTCCGGTTCGCTCGCCGCGCTGATGGGGCGCGGCCCTTGTCGCAGGCATGGGTTGCCGCGTCCACGCCCCATCCAAACATGGAAATGTTCATTTTTTACCGATTTGGCGAGGCTCAATTGATGCAAATGCGCTTCAATGACGATTGAAACTCGACATTAAATTTAAAAAAATTCAAAGCTATCGGGGCGGGTGCGTTCAATCGCGGTGTGCGGCGCGGTGGACGGCGCGGCGGTAATGGTCCAGCACATAGAGCCGCAACGCGCTGGACAGGCCGCCGGTCTGACGCCCGGCGTCGATTTCGGCCACCAGGGCGATGAGCGGCTGGCGGCGCTCGGCGGCGATCTCCTTCAGGGCGTGCCAGAACGGGGCTTCGAGCGAGACGCTGGTGCGGTGTCCGGCGATGGTCAGGGAATGCTTGACCTGCCCGGTCATTATCTGGGGCCGGTCATGTCTTCGGGCCGGACCGCGGCGTCGAATTCCTGTTCAGTGACGAAACCGAGCTTGACCGCTTCCTCGCGCAGGGTGGAGCCGTTCTTATGGGCGGTTTTGGCGACCAGGGTGGCATTGTCATAGCCGATCTTGGGGGCCAGCGCCGTCACCAGCATCAAGGAGCGGTGCATCAGATCGTCGATGCGCTCCAGATTGGGCTCGATGCCGGCCACGCAATTGTCGGTGAAGCTGCGGCAGCCATCGGCGATGAGGCGGATGGATTGCAGCAGGTTGAAGATCAGCACCGGCTTGAACACATTCAGTTCCATATGGCCCTGGGAGCCGGCGAAGGTGATGGTGGTATTGTTGCCCATGACCTGGGCGCAGAGCATGGTCATGGCCTCGGCCTGGGTCGGGTTGACCTTGCCGGGCATGATCGACGAGCCGGGCTCGTTGGCCGGCAGATTAAGCTCGCCCAGTCCGCAGCGGGGGCCGGAGCCGAGCAGGCGGATGTCGCTGGCGATCTTGAACAGGCTTGCGGCCAGGGTGTTGAGGGCGCCCGAGACCTCCACTATGGCGTCATGGGCGGCCAGGGCCTCGAATTTGTTCTCGGCAGTCACAAAAGGCAGGTTGGTTTCCTCGGCGGCGATTTCGGCGAATTTTTCGGCGAAACCGGGTTTGGCGTTGAGGCCGGTGCCGACCGCCGTACCGCCCTGGGCGAGCGGATAGAGCGACTGGGCGGCCCGGAATACACGCTCCATGCCGAGGCCGACCTGATGGGCATAACCGGAAAATTCCTGCCCCAGGGTGAGGGGGGTGGCGTCCTGCAGATGGGTGCGGCCGATCTTGACGATGCCGTCCCAGGCTTTGGCTTTCTCCTGCAGCGCTGTCAGCAGGCCGTCCAGCGCCGGCATGAGCTGGTGATTAATCTGCTCGGCGGCCGAAATATGCATGGCGGTGGGGAAGGTGTCGTTCGAGGACTGGCTGCGATTGACATGGTCGTTGGGATGTACCGGATCCTTCGAGCCGATGACCCCGCCCAGAATCTCGATCGCCCGGTTGGCGATGACCTCATTGGCGTTCATATTGCTCTGGGTGCCGGAGCCGGTCTGCCACACCACCAGGGGGAAATTGTCGTCAAAATCGCCATTCATCACCTCGTCGGCGGCGCTGACGATGGCATGGCCCAATTCGGTTTCGAGATTGCCGAGTTCCATATTGGCCAGGGCGGCGCATTTCTTGATGATGCCGAGGGCGCGCACCAGCGGCGGCGGCATGGTTTCGCCGCCGATGCGGAAATTCTGCAACGAGCGCTGGGTCTGGGCGCCCCAATATTTATCGGCCGGAACCTCCAGAACACCGAAGGAATCTGATTCTTTGCGAATATCTGTCATTATTTCTTCTTTCGGAATGCATCGAGGCTGACCACCCCGCTGTCCTTGTCGGCGGTTTCCGCCGGCGGTTCGGGCGCCATGGAGGCCTCGGCCTGTTCGGCGTTTTCGTCCCCCGCTTCGGCGTCCTGCCCGTGGGGGGCCTGCTCAATGGCGTCCTGCTCAATGGCGTCCTCGAATTGCAGGCCGAATTGGACGGTCGGATCGTAAAAGCTGATCACCGCGCTATAGGGAATGACCAGTTTTTCCGGGATGTTGCTGAAGGAAAGGCCGATGGAGAAATGATCGTCGCGCACATCGAGGTCCCAGAACTGGTGCTGGAGCACAATGGTCATTTCATTGGGATATTTTTCAACCAGGCGCGGCGAAATATGCACGCCGCGGGCCGAGGTCCTGAAGGCGATATAGAAATGATGCTCCCCGGGCA
>PKTQ01000261.1 GCA_002869085.1 Hyphomicrobiales bacterium
CCGCCGAGATTCTGAAAGCCTATTCGGAGGCCGGGGTCAAGCTTGGCCTGTGCACCAACAAGCCGACCGATGTCAGCGAGCAGATCCTGCGGGATCTGGGGGTGCGGGAGTGGTTCGGCTCGGTGATCGGCGGCACGTCTGGCTATGCCAAGAAGCCCGACCCGGAGCCGATGATGGCCTGCATGGAGGAACTGGGGGTGATTGCGGCGCGCACGGTGTTTGTCGGCGACAGCATTGCCGATGTCGAAACCGCCCGCAACGCCAATCTGCCGGTGATCGTCATGTCCTATGGCTATACGCCGATCCCGGCCGCCGAGCTTGGCGGCGATGTGGTGATCGACCGGCTGGATGAAATCCCGCAGGCGATCGAGGGGTTGAAATCGGCCTGAGGGCGCGCCTATAGCACCGAATTATACAGCCCGCCGTCGATCAGAATGCTCTGGCCGGTGATGTAGCCGGACTGAGCCCCGCACAGATAGGCGCATAAATCGCCGAATTCCTCCGTGCTGCCGAGGCGCCGGGCGGGGATTTTGGCCGAGCGCTCATGGGCGACCTCTTCCACCGTCTTGTTTTCCAGCTTGGCCATGGCCTGATAGCCCGAGCGGATGCGGTCGGTGTCGAAAAAGCCCGGCTGGATATGGTTGATGGTGACATTGTGATGGGCGACCGAGCGGGCGACCCCGGCCATGAAGGCGGTCAGCCCGGCGCGGGCGCCGCTGGACAGGTCCAGCCCAACCACCGGCATCTTGACCGAGATGGAGGTGATGTCGACGATGCGGCCGAATTTGCGGGCGATCATGCCGTCAATGACCTTCTGAATGAGCTCGATGGGCGTAACCATGTTCATCACCACCCCGTCCAGCATGGCCTGGCGGTCGAGCTCGCGGAAATCGCGGAAGGGCGGCCCGCCATTATTATTGACCAGAATATCGGGCTCGGGACAGGCGGCGAGCAGGGCCTCCTGGCCTTCGGGCGTGCTGACATCGGCGGCCACCGGAATGATGGCGGCTTGGCTGACCTCGCCGATCTGGCGGGCGGTCTCCTCCAGATATTCGCGGTCGCGGCCATTGATGACCACGTTGACCCCGGCCCGGGCCAGGCTGATGGCGCAGGCGCGGCCCAGCCCCCGGCTCGATGCGCACACAATGGCTTTTTTGCCGCTTAATCCCAGATCCATGACCGGCCTCCTGTCGCTGATATGTGTCCTGATGATCGTATCGGGATAGGGGGCGGTTTCAAGCGTTAAATTTATCCAGTATCCGCCCGATGTCCCCGGCATAGGACGGGCTGCACACCAGGACATGCACCAGCAGCGGATAGAGCAGGTAAAGGTCGCGGCGTTCGGCCATGAAGTCGCGGGCCTCGAAGCCGGTCAGGGCGGCATAGGCATCGAAAAAGGCCGCACCGAACGAGCCGAACATGGTCATGAACGCCAGTTCCACCTCCGGATGGGCAAAATAGATGGCCGGATCGATGAGAGCGGCGATGCGCCCATTGCCGGCCAGCACATTGCCCGACCAGATATCGCCATGGATGAGCGCCGCATGGTCGGGCTCGGTGAGATAATCCCCAAGGCGCGCCGCGAGCTTTTCGATGCGGGCCGCCATGCCCCGGGGCAGCAGGCCGCGCGTCTCGGCGAGCCTGTTCAGGAACAGCAGGCGGTGGTCGCGGTAAAACGGCACCCAGAGCTTTGATCGCGGATTGGGCTGGCTCAGCGCGGCGATCACCGTGTCCTGCTCAAAGCCGAAATAGGGGCGCGGGGTCAGGTGGAGCTCGGCCAGCAATTCGGCCAGATGGCGCTGATGGGCGGCGGTGAAGCCGCCATGGCCGGCCTCAATCCAGTCCATGGCCAGCATGATGTCGTCGCAATAATGCACCCGGGGCACGGGCAGGTTGCTGAGGGCCCGCAATTGCCGCAGCATATAGCCCTCAATGGCGAGCTGGCCCGGGGTCTCGCTGACCCCCTGCTTGATGGCCAGTTCACGGCCATCGGCCAGCCGCACATGCAGGCCGCTAAGCCCGAAGCCGACCGATAGGGGCATGGCTTTGACCACGGCGCTGCCGAGGGCGTTGGAAATGGGCGTGAGGTCGGGAATTGGCCGCATGGTGCTGGTCTCGCCTGGCCGGGCCGGCGTGATTGTCAGAGGCTGGGCGCGCTTTTGCGCCGCTCCGGCCCCTTATAGGCGGTGTCGTCCTTGCGGCGCCGGTCGGGGCCGAAATAGCCGGGCGAGCGGATGAAATTGCGCGGATGCTCCAGGGTCGCCACGATATAGAGAAACAGCGATTTGGCCGAGATCGGCTTGCTGAGAAATTCGGTGATGCCGGCATCGCGGGCGTGCTCGACCGTCGCGCGGTTGGTATAGGCCGAGAGCATGATGATCGGCACATAAGGGTTGGGGCTGTCGCGGGCGGTGCGCACTAATTGCACGAACTCGACCCCGTCCAGGGTCGGCATTTTGTAATCGACGATGATGATGTCGATCATCTGGGTGCGGAACAGCTCGAAGCCCTCGGCGGCATCGGAGGCCTCGAACAGCTTGGAGACGCCGAAGCCCTTCAGGGCCGAATTGACGATCCGGCGCATATAGCGATTGTCATCGATAATCAGAAAACTGATTTTCGAAATGTCATATTCTTTCGCCATAGCTCACTTCCGCCGCAGTTTTTGGCCGGTTTTACGCCCCCGACTCTGAGGCCGTTCACGATAACAAGGAAGTTATGGGGAGTAAATGACGATATTTTATGGTGAATTTTCCCGGTGAGTTGATGGGCGCGCGGCGTGGTGGCCGGCAGCCCCGGCAGATGCA